>JBGPSQ010000217.1:0-4507 GCA_041490205.1 Gallionellaceae bacterium | reverse complement strand
TCTCCAGGTGGATGTCGCTCGCCGCAACCTTCAACGCATCGTACATGGTCGAATGCACCAGTTTGACCACGGGGCTGACATCCTCGCTGATCATCTTGAACGAAAGATCCTCGACATTTTCCCTGGAGGTCTCTGCCTGCGCACCCGCCGGGAGTATGCTGTCCATGGCGTGCAAGGTTTCCTCGTAACGCGCCAAGTAGGCCAGCACATCGGCATGGCTTGCCAATCCCAGTATGAAAGACCGGGACAACAGGCGCTGCTCCGCCCAGGACTGGAAGCCGACATCGAACGGGTCGGACATCACCAGGATGAGCTTCTCGTCTTTCATCAATGGCAAGCACACGCGCTCGGTTGCCACCGCAAAAGGCAGCACTTCGAATGCGGGCGTCAACTGATGTAAGTCATCCATGGAAAAAGCCGGGAAGTTCAGGGTTTTGCCCAGGGCCGTAATGAATTCGCCCGATTCCAGACCTGCCTTATCTTCTAGCTCATCCACGATGCGGCGCCTGGTTTGCGCTGCGGCGGCACGCGCCTCCCTCACCAGCTCGGGAGGAAAGGGAACCGCCGCGGCAGCCTCGACTGTCTCAATATTTGCCGGCATATTCATTGGATGCTCCCGGCGAGTTCGAAGATCGGGAAGTACATCAGCACGACGATGATGCCGATGGCCACTCCGACAAAAGTCATCAGCAACGGTTCAAACAGCTTGATGAAGCGTTCCAGCCAGCGCGCGGTCTCTTCCTCGTAGAAGGCGGCGATGCGTTCCATCATTTCCCCCATCTGCCCGGTGCGCTCGCCCACGCGGAGCATGCGCGATGCAACGGGAGTGGTCAGCCCGAATGCTTCCATGGACTGCGAGATGGACCTGCCTTCGCGCACATATGCCGATGCCTGCGCCAACTGGCCGCGCAACGATGCTTGCAGCAGTCCCGATACCATCTGCAGCGCAGGCACCACCGGCATGCCGCCGCGCAGCAGCATCCCGAGGGAACGGTAAAAGCGCGCCAGCTGATAAATGTGCAGGCGTACGCCGATGCCCGGCATTTGCCACAGCTTGCGCACGATCCACTGCTTGGATGCGGGACGAATCGCGGCATAAGCCAGCCCGCCAAGCGCCATCACAATCGCGGCCAACACCTGCCAGCCGTGATTCGCGATGAATATCCCCCAATTCATCAGCAACCTGGACATGAAGGGAATGTTGGACCCAATGTCGGCATAAATCTGGCTGAAGCGGGGAACGACATAAAACAGCAGGAACAGCATCACTAGTCCGCCGACCGCTGTCACCAGCGCCGGGTAAATCAATGCACTGACTATCTGGTTCCTGACATTGTCGATTTTGTTCTGGTAGCCGATGTAACGCATCATCACTTCAGACAGCGCCCCGGTCTTTTCGCTGGCGCGCACGGTCTCGATATAGAGCAGCGGGAAATTCGCCTCGGATTTTTCCAGGGCATGGGACAAGGTATGCCCCTCATAAAGGATGGAGATGATTTTGGTCAGCGTTTTCTTGATTTCCGCACGCTGTTCTTTTTCCGACAGGGTTTCCAGGGCCTCGATCAGGGATAGGCCCGCATCCAGCAGGGAGAGCAGCTCCTGGCTGAACAGGACAACCGGGAATTTCGGCTTTCTGCGCAACTGCCAGGTTTGCCATGCAAACTTGGACTTTATCCCGATGACCGTATAGCCCTGCGCCTTGGCCTGCTGAGCCGCCTCGTTCGCGCTGCTGGCATCCAGCGCAATTGTTGTCAGCCCATTAGCGCCGCGCAGTGCTTTTATTTCATATTGCATGGCGTCTCCCGTTATGTTGCTGTGTTACCGCTCAAACAACTTCCATGCCTGCCAGTTGGCCAGGGCCTACCAGTTTGTTACGTCGGCCGCTTCGCCCTCACCGCCCGGCTGCCCATCCTTTCCGTACGACAACAGGTCGTATTCGCCATGGTCTCCCGGTATCTTGAATACATAGGGATTGCCCCAGGGGTCGGGAGGAACATTCTTGGTGAGGTAAGGACCATCCCATTTTGGTTCGTTTGCCGGGCGCGTATTCAGCGATGCCAGCCCTTCTTCCGTGGTCGGGTAGTGGCCGGTATCCAGGCGGAATTGATCGAGCGCTTTTCCCAATGCGTCTATCTGAGCGCGCGCGGCCTTCACTTCAGATTTTCCGATCTGCGAAAAATATTTCGGCCCGACATAACCGGCGAGCAGGCCAATAATGACCATGACCACCAGCAGTTCCAGCAGGGTGAACCCGCGGCTCGCCGGATGGTGATTGGTTATATTGGAGATGTGCGGATTGCCCGAGAATGACATGTTCATCATTTCTTCCTCACCTGCCGCCGGCCTGGGATGTCTCGACGACACCCTGTTTGACGGCATGCCCCTTGAGCCGCCATGAAATCCGGATATGCGTTCCTGCCCCAGGCATGGACGTGATCTCGAAACTGCCGTTGGAAGACCTTGCCCGCTCCTTCATGGTCAGCAGGCCAAATCCCCTGCCGCATCCCTTGCGCACTGAAAGCCCCGCCGGGTCGAACCCTTTCCCGTCATCCTCGATGGAAAGATGGAGAACATTTCCGGACTTGACCAGGTCCACCCTGATCCGGCCCGCGTTGGCATGCTTGACGATGTTATTCATCGCCTCCTGGACGATGCGGAAAATCGTTGGCTTGAGCGGCATGGGCACGTCGCTCTCGCTGATGTTCAGATTACGCTCGATTATTTTCCCGCAGCACACCGACTCGAATTCGCGGAAAAACCAGGTCATGGTGGGAAGGATGCCCAGGTCGTCGAGCGTGGAGGGGCGCAGGTCAGTTGTGGTGCGGCGCAATTCCGCTATCGCATCCTGGACTTTATGGGTCATCCACTGCAGCGATGCGACCGCTTCCTGGTGCTTGCCCGAGACGATCAATTGCGTCACCGATTCCATGGATAGCTTGATCAGGCTCAAGGACTGCCCGATGCCGTCATGCAGGTCGGCGGCTATGCGCTGGCGCTCTTTTTCCTGAATGGTCAGCAGTTGCACCGAGAGTTGGCGCAACTCTTGCTGAGATTGGCGCAAGGCCCTTTTCGTGCCCGGACTCCCATCCGGTTCATCATCGTGGATTTTCTTTGCAGCGAATTTTCCCCTGACCACCTTGCCGGGCTGACCGGCGGATTTGGAATTTTTAGCCTTGGTAGAAATCAGGTACTCGTCCGGCACGCTTTGCGGCTGCGATTCGAATGCGGCGTTCCGCATTCCCGCCGAACCTGCCTGTTGTCTTATCTGATCCATGGCAATTCGAGCGTACGGATCATGCTGCGTGACAGACGCACTAGCGTCTCTTGGGATGTGCCCTGCCCCATGCGATCCGGTAGCTCGGCTATAGCCAGACCAATAGGGGAAACATAGCGCATGGCACCCTCCATAATTTCGATTGCGGGAGACGGATGACTCGAATCGAATACTTGAGTGCGAATGTAAACTACTGTTCCCTACGCTTACAATACTCAAACTCAGGTATTCTATGCAGAACAATAGTAAGTACAGATACTTACCATTAAGTAAAACTACGTATGAAATGTGTGGATCAAATCATTGAACTGCATGATAACCAGCAGAAAGACACTGGGATGATTGTCTTAGCCAGCTTGTGAAACTACTTATTTGCACGAGAATGCTACAGGCTTTTATTCCTACGCCGCCTTGATTCGCCCCGCTATCGGCAGCCCCTGTAAAAAAAAGACCCTGCCAGTTCCCCGGCAGGGTCTTTATGCATCGCAAACATACACCCCGAATTTTTAATACACGTTCAAGGTGTCTTGCCGCATGCGGCGGAGTTCATTCCCTACTGCATCACCAGCCCGACTCGCGCTCCGGGGTGGCGGTGATCTTGTGTATGCTGAGGTCGGCGCCGTTGAATTCTTGTTCCGGATCGAGGCGCAAGCCGGTGATCTGCCGGATGACGCCATAGACCAGGAAGCCGCCGATCAGGGCGACAGCCACGCCCATCAGTGTGCCGATGAGCTGCGACATGAAGCTGACGTGGTTGACGACGCCGTCCACCGTGAAACTTCCCATGCCGCCCAGCGCCTTCAGCCCGAAGATGCCTGCCGCAATTCCGCCCCATGCGCCGCACAGGCCGTGCAGCGGCCAGACGCCAAGCACGTCGTCGATTTTCCAGCGGTTCTGCGTGAGGGTGAACATGATCACGAACAGGCCGCCAGCCACGCCGCCGGTCACCAGCGCGCCGATGGGGTGCATCAGGTCGGAGCCCGCGCACACCGCCACCAGCCCGGCCAGGGGGCCGTTGTGCAGGAAGCCGGGGTCGTTCTTGCCTGCGAAGAGCGCGACCAGGGTGCCGCCCACCATCGCCATCAGCGAGTTGACCGCAACCAGGCCGCTGATGCTGCCGATCGTCTGGGCCGACATGACGTTGAAGCCGAACCAGCCCACGGTGAGTATCCACGCGCCCAGCGCCAGGAAGGGAATGCTGGAAGGCGGGTGCGCCGCAATGCGTCCCTCCTT
>JBGPSQ010000216.1:0-4522 GCA_041490205.1 Gallionellaceae bacterium | reverse complement strand
TTGCTGTTCTCCACGGGCTACATGGCCAACCTTGGCGTGGTGCAAGCCTTGGTTGGCAAGGGCGACACGGTGTGTGCCGACAAGCTGAACCATGCCTCGCTCAATGACGCCATGTTGTTGTCGCGTGCGGAGGTGCAGCGCTACAGGCATGGCGATATGGCGCAATTGGCTCAATTGCTGGCAAAAGCCGAGCGCGGCAGAAAGCTGGTGATTACCGATGCCGTATTCAGCATGGATGGCGACATTGCGCCACTGCCCGAATTGCTCGCGCTATGCGAGCGGCACGATGCCTGGCTGCTGGTGGACGATGCGCATGGCTTTGGTGTGCTGGGGGAGCAGGGGCGCGGGACGCTTTCCCATTTCGGGCTCGATTCGCAGCGCATCATTCATATGGGGACGCTGGGCAAGGCTGCCGGCGTGTTCGGCGCCTTTGTCGCGGCAGAGCAGGTTGTCATCGACACGCTGGTGAACCATGCGCGCAGCTATGTCTACACCACCGCCACGCCACCCGCCTTGTCGGCAGCGCTGCTGGAAAGCCTGCGCCTCATCAAGCAGGGCGATGAACTGCGTGCCCATCTGCACAAGCTGATCGCAATGCTGCGCGCGGGCCTGAGCGATTTGCCGTGGCAATTGATGCCGTCGGACACGGCCATCCAGCCGTTGCTGGTTGGCGACAATCAACAGGCACTGGACTTGAGCGAAGGGTTGCGCGCACGCGGCATCTGGGTGGCCGCCATCCGCCCGCCCACCGTGCCGCAGGGCACGGCACGGCTGCGCATTACCCTGTCTGCCGCGCATACCGAGGGCGATGTTGGACAGTTGGTTGGAGCATTGCATGAACTTGCATATTGAAGTGACAGGACATGGCGAGCCGCTGGTAATGCTGCATGGCTGGGGTATGCATGGCGGCGCATGGGGCGAGGTTGTCAGCGCGCTGGCGCAATGCTTTCAGGTGCATTGCGTGGACTTGCCGGGGCATGGATATAGCGGGAAAGGGGAAAGGGAGAGGGGTATCACCGGCTCCCTGGGCTTCACTCTGGATTCGGTTGTCGTTGAGCTTTCCGCGCGATTTGATGTTCCGTTGAATCTCCTCGGCTGGTCGCTTGGCGGGATGGTCGCGCAGCATTGGGCGGCGCTCGAACCGCGAAAGATCAAGCGGCTGGTGCTGGTGGCGAGCACGCCGTGTTTTGCCCAGCATGGTGATTGGGATTGCGGGGTGCCACAAGAAACACTGAAGCATTTCGCTGCCGATCTGGAAAAGAATTTTGCAACCACCCTGCGCCGTTTCCTTGCCTTGCAGGTGCGCGGCAGCGAGAACGAGCGCGAATTGCTGGCGGGGTTGCGCGAACGGCTGTTTTCCCGTGGCGAGCCAGAACTGGCAGCTTTGCGCGGCGGCCTGACTATTCTGCGCGATGCCGACTTGCGCGGCATTTTGCCCCGCATAGCGCAGCCAGCGCTGGCGATTGCCGGGCAGCGCGACAAGCTCACCCCGCCACAAGCCTCGCACTACCTGGCGCAGGCCATGCCGAATGCGCGCGCCGTGGAAATACAGGGGGCGGCGCATGCGCCGTTCCTGTCGCATCCGCAAGTATTTATTGAACACCTGAAGAGTTTTCTGCATGGATGAATTTGAGATAGACAAGCGCGAGGTGCGCCGCGCCTTCAGTAAGGCAGCCGCGCACTACGATGCCGCCGCCGTGCTGCAACGCGAGGTGTGCGTGCGCATGCTGGAAAAACTGGATTTCATCAAGCTGAACCCGGTGCGGGTGCTGGATGTGGGGAGCGGCACGGGCTGGGGCGCTCGTCAGCTCGGCGGGCGCTACAAGGACGCGGAAATCATCGCGCTCGACATTGCCATCGGCATGCTGCAAACGTCCAGGGGGACATCTAGCTGGTGGCAGAAGTTGTTTGCCGGCAGCAAGCAGCGTTTCCTCTGCGCCGATGTGGAAGCCCTGCCGCTGGCAGCGCAGAGCGTGGACATGGCATGGTCCAACCTCGCCCTGCAGTGGTGCAACGACCTGCCCGCGACATTTTCGGGACTGCACCGCGTCCTGAATAAGGATGGCCTGCTGATGTTCTCCACCTTCGGCCCGGATACCTTGAAGGAGTTGCGCACGGCGTTCCAGGGCGTGGATGGCTACAGCCATCTCAGCCGTTTTGCCGATATGCACGATGTAGGCGACATGCTGGTGGCGGCGGGCTTCGCCGATCCGGTGATGGAAATGGAAAAGATCACCCTGACCTACCCTGACGTGAAGGCCGTGATGCAGGACCTGCGCAGCATCGGCGCGCATAATGCCACAGCAGGGCGCGCCCAGGGCCTGATGGGCAAGAGCCGGTGGGCGCGCATCAAGCAGAATTACGAGACCCTGCGCCGCGAAGGCAAGCTGCCTGCCACTTTTGAGGTCATCTATGGACATGCCTGGAAAGTGCCGCCGAAAAACACGGCGGACGGCAGGGCGATAATTCAAACGCCATTCCGTATGTGATATGAGCTATTTGGTCACCGGAACGGATACCGGCGTCGGCAAGACCCTGGTCAGTTGTGCGCTGCTGCACGCATTCGCGGCGCAGGGCAGGAGCGTGGCCGGGTTCAAGCCCGTCGCCGCCGGGTGCGATGCGGATGGACAAAATGATGACGCCAAGGCACTGCTAACGGCGAGTTCGATAAAACTGAATTATGAGCAGGTGAATCCGTATTGTTTCGCGCCTGCCATCGCACCACATCTCGCCGCATTGCAAACTGGGGTACGCATCGAGTTTGCGCGCATCCTTGCCGCTTACCGCGAGCTGGCCATACGGGCGGAAGAGGTGATCGTGGAGGGCGCGGGCGGCTTTCTGGTTCCCCTGAACGACAGGCAAGACAGCGGAGATCTGGCGCGTGAATTGAACCTGCCAGTGATTCTGATAGTGGGAATGCGGCTGGGCTGCTTGAATCATGCCCTGCTCACCGTTGAGGCGATTGCGGCGCGCGGCCTCACGCTGGCCGGCTGGGTGGCAAACGTGCTGGATGCGCAGATGCCTGCTTTGCAGGATAATGCCGCTGCATTGCAGGAACGCATGGCCGCGCCTATGCTGGGCATCGTGCCGCGCATGGAGGTGCCGGATGCGCGCATTGCGGCCAGTCATGTGGAATTGGGGTTGCTTGGAAAATGGGCTGGGGAGAATAGGCGGGAACGATGATGAGAATGCGCAGAATAGTGCTTCTGATACTGGCGATGCTGCTGGCTTCCTGTTCAAAGTCTGAATACCCCTCTCCGCTGCATGCCATAGACGTAGGCTGGCAGCATCCCGAAGCCGATTTCCACCTTTCGGATCCCTTGGGTAAGCCGCGCAGCCTGGCCGATTTCCGCGGCAAGGTGGTAATCGTATTCTTTGGCTATACCCACTGCCCGGAAGTGTGCCCGACCACGCTGGCCGATTTGGCGCAAGCCAAGCGCCAGTTGGGGGCGGATGCAAAGGACGTGCAGGTAATCTTCATCACGCTCGACCCCGAGCGCGATACCCCGCAAGTGATGGGCAAATTCGTCCCCTATTTTGACCCCTCTTTCATGGGATTGTATGGCGATACGGCAGCCACGGCGCAAGCGGCGCAATCCTTTGGCGTGAATTATCAGAAACATGCGGAAAAAAACGGGGGCTACACCCTGGATCATTCCGACAGTGCTTACTTGATCGGCAGGGCGGGTAAGCCGTTGTGGATGTCGCGCTACGGGCAGCGCACGGACTGGCTGGTGCAGGACATCCGGCTGCTGCTTGCCGTTCCGCGATAATGGATCGCCACCATGCACCAACTCTTCAGGCAGTTGCACGAAGAAATCCACATGCAGGTGGGTGGTGAGAATTTGCGCGTTCGCGCCGGCCAGATGCGCCCTAGGGTGCGCTTGCCGATGAAGCTTTGGATACTGCATGGGGAGGGGTGACCGGCAGTGGTATATGCGGCAAGCCAAATGGTATATTATTGCACTCGGGAGAGTAATGGGAAACGCAAAATAAAATGAAAATGACCATATTGCTGGCGGATGACCACGCCCTGTTTCGCGATGGCATGCATTACGTGTTGAGGCAACTTGCCGATGAGGTGGAGATCCTGGACGCCGCCAGCTATTCCGAAATGATGACGCTGGCGGAAGGCGGTGCGCAAATCGGCCTGGTGCTGATGGATTTGCACATGCCGGGCAGCAACGGGACGCTGTCAGTGAGGGATTTCAACCTCAAGCATCCGGAAATGCCGCTGGTGGTGGTGTCCGGTTCGGAACAGCGCGAAGACATGGAGCGCGTGATGGAATACGGCGCAATGGGCTTCATTTCCAAGATGACTTCCAGCAAGATCATGGTGGCGGCGCTGCGGATGGTGCTGGATGGCGGGATTTACCTGCCGCCGCAGTTGCTGCAGCAGTCGGTGGACAATATGGAGCAGGGCGCCACCGACAAGCGCAGCCGCCGTTCCAATGAATACGGCCTGACCGCGCGGCAGGTGGACGTGCTGCAACACCTTTCCCAGGGGCTGTCGAACAAGGAA
>JBGPSQ010000215.1:0-4538 GCA_041490205.1 Gallionellaceae bacterium | reverse complement strand
GGTGGACGAACCGTCCCGCTGCGCCGAACAAGCCGGAGCAGGATGCCGCCCCTGTCCAGCCGCCTGCGCCAGACCATGAGCCCGCACCCGATCATATGCCCAGCCACGTCCTCGACTTTCCGCCGCCCGCTGCCGAGCCCGTAGCGCAACCCGGCCCGCCGCATACCGCATCCGGACTTGCCTCCATCCCGGTGACGCTGGCGCTGATTGCAGTTTGCGTGGCGATCGCGCTGCTTTCCAGCCTGGGCAAGGATCATGTGGCGCTGCTGCCGTTTTACATTGCCACTCCCGACAAGCCGGGGCTCTCCGCCGTTTTCTCTGGCGAGCCATGGCGGCTGCTCACTCCGGCCTTCATCCACTTCGGGCCTATTCACCTGCTGTTCAACATGATCTGGCTGTGGGACTTGGGCGGAATGCTGGAACGCAGGAAGGGGCACTTGTTCCTGGTGGGGTTTGTGGTTGCCGTGGGCATCGCGGCCAATCTGGCGCAGTTCATGATCACCCAATCGCCGCTGTTCGGCGGCATGTCCGGCGTGGTGTATGGCATGCTGGGCTATGTGTGGATGCACGGGCGGGTCAATCCGCGCTTCGGCATCACACTGAACAATCAGACGGTGGTGATCATGCTCGGCTGGTTTGCCCTGTGCTGGCTGGGCGTGCTGGGGCCGATTGCGAATTGGGCGCACACTGCGGGGCTGGCGATGGGTGTGGCGCTGGGGGCGATGAAGGGGCGGGAGTAGCTTCGCCCCTTCCCCCTTGCAGGGGCTGCGTGTGTTGTTGGGGCTTTAGCCCCTTACAACCACGGCGTACCCCTTGCGGGTGGAAGGTTGGGATGGGGGTGCAAACCTTTAGCTGCATTCATGCCGGGATTCTACCCCCACCCTAACCCTCACCCTGCAAGGGGGAGGGAACGATGTTCCGATGCCCGCAGGCAGGGCATAACCCTTCGGCGGGCAGTCTCATCAATCCCCGGTATTGTCACCGCCTTTGTGCGGAGTACAATATTCATTCGCTGCTCATTGCGGCAGCGGTTCAACTGAAAGTATCCCGATTAAAACCCGGCGGCAGCGCCATGTTTGAAAGGAGCGCATCATGTTGAGTACACACCCTGTATCAATGAAGCGCAAACTCTTGGCCGCGCTCGCCGTGCTGGTGCCGTCGCTGTGGATGAACGGATGCGCAGCACCCGGCCCCGGCAGCCCGCAAGACCTCACCCCGCTCTATCGGCAGGCAATCGCCAGCCCGCTGCGCACCGACGCAGACCGGGATGCCGATGCCAAGCGCCTGCCGCTGGAATTCCTGAAATTCACCGGTGTGAAGCCAGGCATGAATGTGCTGGATGTTTCCGCAGGCGACGGGTACACCACGCAATTGCTGGCGCTGGCGGTGGGCGACCAGGGCAATGTATGGGCTCAATCGCCCAAATTGCGCCAGGGCCTTGAGGCACGGCTGGCCAGCCACCCGCAGGCAAATATCATACCGGTCACCCGCCCATTCGATGATCCCGTGCCCGAAGATGCGCCCGCGCTAGACCTGGTCACGCTCGCGTTCAATTATCACGACATCGCCTATCTCCCGGTGGACCGCGCGAAGATGAACAGGCGCATCTACGATGCGCTGAAGCAGGGAGGGCATTTCGTGGTGCTCGATCACTCTGCCCGCGCGGGCACGGGTACTGCCGACAGCAAGACGCTGCACCGCATAGACGAGGCGCTGGTGATCAACGAAATCACCCAGGCCGGATTCATTCTGGAGCGGGAGGGCAATGCCTTCCGCAATCCCGCCGACCCGCGCGATTCGCTGATTTTCGACATGACCATCCCGGTGGATAATTTCGCCCTGAGGTTCGTCAAACCCTGACGGGACATTCAATCACGCCACGGCGAATAAGGAGGAAGCCATCATGCCCATGACCATCCGCTCCCCGGCATTCCTGAACCGGCACAACATCCCCGCGCGCAACACCTGTGACGGTCCGGACATTTCCCCGCCGCTAGACTGGAGCGGCGTGCCGCCGGGCGCGAAAAGCCTCGCGCTGATCGTGGACGACCCGGACGCGCCCGATCCCTCCGCGCCGCAAATGACTTTCGTGCACTGGGTGCTGTACAACATCCCGCCCGATGCGGGCGGCCTGGAAGAAGGCGCGGCGCCCGGCGGCCTGCCGCTGCTCACCGAGCAGGGAGTCAACGACTTCAGCGACATGACCTGGGGCGGCCCCTGCCCGCCGATGGGCCGCCACCGTTATTTTTTCAAGCTCTATGCGCTGGACACCACGCTGCCGCACCTGAAACGCCCGACCAAGGCAGCGCTGGAAGAGGCCATGCGCGGCCATGTGCTGGAACACGCGGAAATGATCGGGCTGTATCAAAAGCATTAGTCGCGCGGGGACATGGCCGGGCACGCCAACACCGGCGGGCAGGTACGAATTCATTCGCACACACTCGGCAAGTAATGTGCGATTAGTCCCGCCCCTGCAACTTAACAAACTTTGTGATTGCGGAATGCGACGATGTGCCCGATTTTATTCGAAGCAGTCGTCTTCGCGGTAATGACCACTTCGGTCTGGGCGCAGGCCGTGCCGGTCTCGACAAAAGAGCACGTCATGGGCTGGCCCGGCTTGCTTTGTTCGCATTTTCCATCGAGCTTCGCGACATATTTCTTCAACTCTTCCACATCCGTTCCGGGCGGAAACTTTTCATTCAGGGCACCGATAAGGACAGGGGCTGGGCGAACCGGTGCATTGGTGTTAGATCCGGGAGCATCGTCGGGATAAAGCGTCTCCATGGCGATTCGTCCCCGGTTGTCTGTGCTTACGCATCCGGAAAATATTAATGTGATAGATAAGACAGTGAAAATTTTTAACAACACCTTGTGCTCCCCCTGTTGACCGTCACACTACATTCCCCCATCAGGCTGCGTCCTATGACTGCGGTAGGTGCGAACACCCAAAGGGTGCAAGAACCTCTTCGAGGTGAATTCGCACCTACCGCTGGCCTCTCCATGCCTTCCCCCTTGAAGGGGGAGGGCCAGGGTGGGGGTAGAATTCTGGCATGCATGCAACCTATCGTTTGCACCCCCATCCCGGCCTTCCACCCGCAAGGGGTACGCCGTGGTTGTAAGGGGCTAAAGCCCCAACAACACACGCAGCCCCTACCGAGGGGAAGGAGCCACATGCGCGGGCTCGCCGCTACGCCGCCTGCCGCACCTTGAGAATTTCGCTGACGGCGCTCTCCACGGCCTGCCAGTCGGTCTGCGCCTCGATGTTCAGGGCCTCGTGCAATGCCTCGTAGCGCTGGGACTGCTCGTGCGCGAGGCGATCAATGTCTATGTAGATTGACGGCGGTAGCGCGCCGATGAGCACCTGCTCCACCCTTTCGGCCATTTGCTCCATCAGGCGCGCATGGAACGATTGCATCTCCTCGATGAATTCGCGGCGCGGCATCTGGAATTCGCCGTATTGCGCGGTCCAGGCCGGGTGGCCGTGAATCAGGGCGTGCCGGTTATCCCAGGCGAAATAGACATTTTCCGCGTCCGACCAGGCCACGAAGCGCGTGGACGGGGTGAGGTAGTGCGCGATGTGCTGGCGGCCTGCGGTGAGCGCAAGCAGGGCATTTTCGATTTCGAGGGCATGCCCCTTGCCCAGCGCGGCGGCATGGCGGTCGCACCAGTTCGTCCAGGCATCCCAGCAGGCCGCCGCGCCATCGCCGAAGAGATAAGGCACCAGCGCGGCGGGCACCGGCTCGAGTATGGAGGGCAGCATGTCCATCAGGTCTTCGTGCAGGCGCGCCACCGGGTATTCGCAGTGGCGCATGCCGTCCGGCCAAGCCTTTTCGTCGTATTCGAACAGCGTGCTCTCGCCCAGCTCGATCCAGTATTCACCCTGCGTCAGCCCGAACCAGGAAAGACCGGGCTGCTCCCCCTTCCCCCAGGGTTCTATCTCTTTGATGGGCGCAAGGTTGAAGTTGATGAGCATGTTCGCGTAGCCTTTCAGGAGCCAATGGGAAATTTCTACTTGTTCCCATTCTGACGGGGGGAGGGGGAAATGGCAATGGGGGACAATGCGGTTCGTAGAGTGGGCAAAAGCGCAGGAATGCCCACCCTACTTGTCTAATGTACAATCCAATTTTTGTTCAACACTGATAGGCGCACGCTTTGACCGATTCCAACTACCGTGCTGCAGTCGCCGTAATAATTAAAGCCTCGGCAGACGGCAAGCCACAACATGAGGCAGTTTTAACTGTCGGGCAAACACCACCATTGCTTATCAAACATGGGTTGGCCGATCTGCCCCTTGTTATAACCGGAAGGACAATTGATAAAGCATATTTCGATCACGCGGTTGCAAGAGGAGTGATCGAACGCTTGCATGCCCTGATCTCAAATCCAGTAACAATTTATAAGAGCTTATCCGTAAATAACGTATAATGCCCTCCCCATGATTCCAACGAACGGGGGCGAAGATGGGCAAGGCAAAATCATGGGAAGTGACGGATGAATTCTGGAAGCGCGTAAAGCCACTGGTGCCAGTGCGCACGCGG
>JBGPSQ010000214.1:0-4569 GCA_041490205.1 Gallionellaceae bacterium | reverse complement strand
GCTGCTTAGCAGGCTATTCCCTCCCCCTTGCACCCGCAGGGGGTAGGCCGTGGTTGTAATGCCGCTAAAGCGGCAACAACCACGCTCCAGGGGGAAGGGGCACCCCGCTATTGCTTGGGCTTCTCGCCCTCGTCGGTGGCGCGGCGGCCGGTGAGCACGGAATAGCGCATGACCAGCGCATGGCGGATGGCGGCAAGATCGAGTTTTTCCGTCTCGGCCATGATTTCCTGCAGGTGGGTGTAGTCTTTTTTCTCGCCCCAGGCTTCGGCATAGGCTTTGTTGTCCTGGCCGTAATCCTGGCGGAAAATTTTGAGCACGTTTTCGGAAAAATAGCCGCGGCACAGGCCGTCCCAATCCTGCCCCACGTCGATGATCGCGGAGAAAAATATCGCCCAGGAGGGAGTTTCTTCCAGCAGGGCAGTGCGCGCGGTGAGCAGGTCGATTTTCACCAGGAACGTCATGCCGAAATGCGCGTCCTTGCGCTGGATGTTTTTGTAGATGATTTCGATTTCTTTTGCGATGCGGTATAGCTCTTCGTCGCGCCTGCCCTTGCGCGCCATTTCATGGGAAAGCAGGTGGCCCAGGATTTCGTCCATGTCGTGATGGACTTCCGGCAGGTTGGGCGGGGAGTCTTTCCACAGTTCCCAGCCATAGTGCTTCATCGCGGAGGTGGCCGCAATGGCCGCCGCGCGCAGGAACAGGGGCTGTTTGGTGAACCAGTCCGGGTTTTCGCGGTCGTTGAGCGCGCGCTGCAGTTGCAGCATGGTGAATACGCTGTCGCTGAAGTTGTCTGTCATGCTTTCACCGATAATCGTCCTGCCGGCCCTGGTTCCGGTTTAGGCGTCTTTTCGGGCTTGGACGTCTGTTCCGGTTTGGGAATCAGTTCCGGCTTTGGCTGGCGTTCTGGAGATTGTAACGCTAAGCGGTAAACTTCGGCATAGGCTTTTGCGGCTTTTTTCCAGCCGAAATCGTGCCGCATGCCGGTTTGTTGGATGGCGCGCCAGGCGGGTTTTTTGCGGTATTGCGCCAGCGCGCGGCGGATGGCGTTCATCAGCGAGGCGGAGCTTGGCCCGTCGAACAGGAAGCCGGTGGCGATGCCGTCGTCCAGGGCGGTTTCGTCGCCGTCGGTGATGGTGTCGGCCAGGCCGCCGGTGCGGCGCGCGACGGGCGGGGTGCCGTAGGCCATGGCGTACATCTGGGCGAGGCCGCAAGGCTCGAAGCGGGAGGGCATGAGGAAAATGTCGCCGCCCGCGATCATGCGGTGCGCCAGTCCTTCGTTATAGCCGAGGGTGAGGCCGATCTGGCCGGGATACTGGAGCGCCAGTTTGCGCAGGCGTTGCTCAAATTCGGCTTCGCCGCTGCCCAGCACGGCAAGCTGCGCGCCGCCGCGCAGGAGGTCCGGCGTGCAGTCGAGCATGAGGTCTATGCCTTTCTGGCGGGTGAGGCGGCTCACCATGCACAGCAGGGGGGTGTCGGCTGCGTTTTTCAGGTTCAATTCGCGCTGGAGTTGAAGCTTGTTGGCGGCTTTGTTGTTCAGCGAGGCGAAATCGTAGGGTTGGTACAGATAGGTGTCGGTCGCCGGGTGCCAGTCGTCGCCGATGCCGTTGACGATGCCGTGCAGGTCGGCGCGGCGGCCTTGCAGCAGGCCGTCCATGCCGCAGCCGAATTCGGGGGTCTGGATTTCCTCGGCGTAAGTCCGGCTCACCGTGGTGATCTGTTCGGCAAAGAACAGGCCCGCCTTGAGGAAGGAAAATTGTCCGTAAAATTCCACGCCGTGCATGGAGTAGCTGGCGGCGGGCAGGCCCAGCCGGGTCACCCATTCGCGTTCGAACTTGCCCTGGAACATCAGGTTGTGGATGGACATCACGCTCTTCGCGTGGGGCTTGGGGTTGTAGTGCAGCAGGGCAGGAATCAGGCCGCTCTGCCAATCGTTGCAGTGCGCGATATCCGGCTTCCATTCCAGCGGCGAGTCCGCAGAAGATATCAGTGCGCCCGCCCGGCACAACAGCCCGAAACGCAACACGTTGTCCTCCCAGTCCAGCCCCTCCGGCGACAGGTAAGGCCCGCCAGGCCTGGCGAACAGCGCCGGGCAGTCCAGTATCAGAAGTTGCAAATCGTTACCCGGCATCGTCGCGCCAAGAATTCGCGCCGGCCCAAGTTCCCCCGCAAGCGCCGAAATATCCGCCAGCGGCTTTGCGTCCGGAAGCTGGTCCAAAATTGGCGGGTACCCCGGCGTCAAAACGCGTACATCGAGCCCGATTTTTTTCAGCGCCAGCGGCAGCGCCCCGCTGATGTCGGCCAGCCCGCCGGTCTTGACCAGCGGATAGATTTCCGAGGTGACGAACAGGATTTTTGCAGGAGCGGCCACTTACATTTTCCTGTTCTTTTTGAAATAGTTTATCAGCCCGTTTGTCGAAGCATCGTGCATGCTGACGGGTTGATCGTCCTTGAGTTCATGTTGAATGTTTTGCGCAAGCTGCTTGCCAAGCTCGACGCCCCACTGGTCGAACGAGTTGATATTCCAGATGATGCCCTGTACGAAGATTTTGTGCTCATAAAGCGCAATCAGCGACCCCAGCGTGCGGGGGGTGAGCTTGCGGAACAGGATGGAATTAGTCGGGCGATTGCCGCCGAATACCTTGTGCGGTAGTAGCCGCTCAAGTGTTGCGCCGCTCAACCCGGCGTGCTCGAGTTCGGCACGCGCCTCGGCGCTGGTCTTCCCGCGCATCAGGGCCTCGGTCTGGGCAAAAAAGTTGGAAAGAAGAATGTTGTGATGTCCGTCGAGGTGATAGTGGCTCTCAATGGGTGCGAGAAAATCCGCCGAGATCAGGTAGGTGCCCTGATGGATCAATTGGTAGAAAGCGTGCTGGCCGTTGGTGCCGGGCTCGCCCCAGATCACTGTGCCGGTCGCGTAGTCTACCGCCATGCCGTCACGCGTAACGCCCTTGCCGTTGCTTTCCATGTCCCCTTGCTGGAAATAGGCAGGAAAGCGCAACAGGTCTTGCGCATAGGGGAGGATGGCATGGCTTTCCGCGCCGAAAAAATTGTTGTACCAGACGCCGATCATGCCCATGATTACCGGCATGTTGCGCTCCAGCGGCGCATGGCGAAAGTGCTCATCCATTTCGAAGGCACCTTGCAGCAGCTCGTCGAAATTATCCATACCAATCGTCAGCGCGATAGCCAGTCCGATCACCGACCACAGTGAATAGCGCCCGCCAACCCAGTCCCAGAACTCGAACATGTTGGCGGGGTCTATGCCGAACCGCGTCACTTCGGCGGTATTGGTCGAGAGCGCGACAAAATGACGTGCAACATGCGCTGGGTCACTTGCGGATTCGAGGAACCAGTTGCGCGCCGAACGTGCGTTGGCCAGCGTCTCCTGCGTGGTGAAGGTCTTGGAGGCGACGATGAATAGCGTGGTTTCCGGCGAGAGCGTTTGCAGCGTCTCGACCAGGTGCGCCCCGTCTATGTTGGAAACGAAATGCGTGCGCAATTTCTTGCTGTAGGGCCGCAGCGCCTGCGTCACCATTGCCGGTCCGAGGTCGGAACCGCCGATGCCGATATTCACCACGTCGGTGATGGGCTTTCCGGTATAGCCGTGCCATGTGCCGTTGCGCACCGCTTCGGTGAACTCGCGCATGTGATCGAGCGCGCGCAAAACCCCAGGCATTACGTCCTCGCCGTCCACATATATTGGCTGGCCGCTGAGGTTGCGCAGCGCGGTATGCAGCACAGCACGGTTTTCCGTGCTGTTGATCTTCTCGCCCTGGAACATTTTGTTGATCCAGGCGGGCAGATCAGCTTGGCGGGCGAGATCCAGCAGCAGCTTTACGGTCTCTTCGGTGATGCGATTCTTGGAATAGTCCAGCAAAATGCCGCAGCATTCCAGAGAAAACCTTTCGAAGCGCTGCGGGTCGCGCTCAAACATTTCGCGCATATGCGACTGCGCAATTTTCTGCTGGTGCCGGGATAGCGCCAGCCATGCGGGGGATTGCGTCAGGGAAGGCATATCAGGGAATGCGTTCCAGGACGATGCCCGCCAACGGCGGCAGGGTGAGCTTGATAGAATGCGGATAGCCCATCCACGGGATGTCTTCCGCTCCCAGCCCTGAGCCATTGCCCAGGTTGCCGCCGCCGTAGAACGCGGAATCGCTGTTGAAGCGCTCGCGATAGCCGCCGGGAGCGGGCACGCCGATGCGATATTCCGTGCGCGGCACCGGGGTGAAGTTGAGCGCCACCAACATGAACGCCTGGCTGCGGCTCCGGCGGACATAGCTCAGCACCGACTGGTCGGCATCATGGCAGTCTATCCACGAGAACCCTTCCGGCGCGAAATCAAGGTCGTGCAGCTCTGGCGCATCCCGGTAAAGATGGCTGAGGTCGCGGAACAGGTTGCGCACTCCCTCGTGCCAGTGGGATTTTAGCAGCCGCCAATCCAGGCCGGATTTGACTTGCCATTCCAGTCCCTGCCCGAATTCGTTGCCCATGAAATTGAGTTTTTTGCCCGGATAGGTCATCTGGTAAGTGAACAGCAGGCGCAAGTTGGCGAACTTCTGCCAGGCATCG
>JBGPSQ010000213.1:0-4581 GCA_041490205.1 Gallionellaceae bacterium | reverse complement strand
CAAACGCCCCACATGATCCACCACCATATAATTCCTTAAGCCGAAAATGCGTGAGACATATTGATCCGCGCAGGGGTCGAGGCTGATGCAGTAGGGGATGATGCCGCAGCTGCGCGCCTCTTCCACGGCTTTTTTCGTGTCGAGGCGCAGGTATTTCGGGTCGCGCTCATCTATGTCCGCCGGTTCGCCGTCGGTGATGACCAGCATCAGTTTCTTGACCGAGCGCTGCTGCTTCAGGTGGCGCGTGGCGTGGCGGATCGCCGTGCCCATGCGCGTCGAGAGTTGCCCGTTCATGCCGGCCAGCCTGGCTTTTGCCGCTTCATCATATGCCAGGCCGAAATCCTTGAAGCGGTAGTAGGCGACGTCGTGCCGTCCATTCGAGCAGAAGCCGTGGATCGCAAACGGGTCGCCCACTCTCTGGATCGCCTCGGCCAGCAGCACCGTGGCCTGCCGGGTGAGGTCGAGCACGGTATGCCGGTGCCCGGCCACCAGGTTGTTGGTGGACTGGGATAAATCCAGCAACGCCATCACCGCGATGTCGCGGCTCTTGCGCGAGTTGCGCATCATGATGCGCGGTGACGGCTCGCGACCGGCATGCATGTCGATCAGGCTCTCGATGGCGGGATTGAGGTCGATTTCATCGCCCTCTTCCAGCCTGCGCAGGCGCATTACTCCCTGGGGATGCATCGCGTCCAGCAGGTATCGCATCTGTTTGATGATGTGCCTGTGCTGCAGCGCGATGTCGTCTATGGCTGCCGGGTCGCCGCGTTCGGCAGGCTTCTCGAATATGGTTGACCATGCCGGGCGCACTTCCTGCGCTTGGTAATCCCATTCGGGATAATGGAAAGGAACGGCGAGGGTTTCCTTTCTTGCAAGGTTGGCGCTGTCGCCGTCATCCACGCTGGGATCGGGTGCTATCGTGTAATCCAGGACTTGCTGCACGACATCGCCGCTCATTTCGTTATCCGCCTTGATCACCTGATCCGGCGTGTCGTAAGTGAAGGTCAGCCGCCACTGGGATTTTGTGTGCCTGAATTCCCAGAGACAGTAGTTGTCGTCGCGATAATAAGCAGCCTGGACGGCGTGGCGCGGGCGGAATTTGACCCGCTTTTCCGCGAAGGCTTGCGCCAGCACGAGGCCGATGTCCCAGGACACCCGGTTGTTTTCGAGTTTATCCTGGGCCTCGGAAAACAATTTGCGTCCCAGTGCGACCCATGGGTCGGGGTCGGCATAGTCTTCCTCAAGCAGCGCGCGCGCCAGGCGGTCCAGGTAGTCGGCGGCCGTGGCCGATTGCAGCGGGGTTGCCGTATGGAATTGTCCCCACAATTTTTTCAGGCCGGGAAAGCGGCGGATGGCCAGCGTTTCCACGCGCGCATCTTCGATCAGGCCGATCAGCGCGATTTGCAGGGGCTTGAGGTCTTTGGCAGCGAGCGGCGCTTGCATGTAAACCAGGTGCAGCGCGCAGTGTGTTGCAGTGGCGCGGTAAAACTCCGGGCCACCGATTTCTTCTTGCTGGGCAAACGTGTCGGGCAGGTATATCCGGCTATCCTCGACATATGGCCTGTGTCCGATGCGCTTTCCCGAACTTGCTGAGGAAGCGGGGCGCACGGAGAAATCGTGCGCCCAGAGTGCGCGCAGGTACATGGAGATGCGGCGCTGCTCATCCATAAGCCGCGTGACCCCGGATTCTTTCTGGGGGATGGTGCGCGGTTTCCGGGGTATGAAACCGGAATACCAGGGGCGCTTTTGAGGGAGGAATGGGCTGGGCGGCATGACGTGCATTCCGGGCCGGTTATTCGCTCTCCAGCTTGTCGTCCTCGGTAAATGTCCAGGTGCGGGTGATACCGAGCTCGTTGTACTCGCGGCTGATGTCGGGCGGGAGGGGGGCATAGGGCGCCGCCAGCTTGACGATGCGCACCGCCGCCGCATCGAGCAGGCTCTTGCCGGAAGAACGGCTGACTTCCACGTTTGCCACGCTGCCGTCCGCGCGGATGATGACGGTGAGTTGCAGGCTGCCGAATATCCGTTTCTGGCGCGCGGCCTGGGGATAGTTCAGGTTGCCGATGCGCTCGACCTTCATGCGCCAATCCTCGACATATTGCGCGAAACGGTATTCCTGGGTGCGCGCGCCAATGAACTTGCGGCGCGGGAGCTTCTGGTATGCCTCGTGCTCTTTGTAGATTTGCGCTTCCAGCCGGGCCAGTTCCAGGCTGCGCTGCGCCAGGTCGGTGCCGGTGCTGCCGTTGGCCTGGTGCTGGGCATTTTTCTCGGCCGCGATGGTGCGCATGCTCTTGAGCTGCGTCATCAGGCGCTTTGCCTCCTGTTCCAGCAGTTGCACGCGCATGGCCGATTGTTCCGGCGTATATTGCCTGCCATCGTTCATGTTGGGCAGCGGGCTTTTGGCCTGCCGGTCCTGCTCGGTGTTGCCGCCGCCGTCCAGATTATGCTGGGCGAATGCGTCGGCCTTTTCCGGCCTGGAGCGCGAACTGCTGTTGACCAGCACCACTTGCAGCGGCTGCAGGGATTTTGCCAGGTCGCGCGGGTCGGGCAGGACAAAGACGATGCCGAACAGGGCGAATGCGTGCAGCCCGAGCGAGACAGCCAGGGCCGCAGCAAGGTGGTGCTTGAGCAGGATGGATTTCAAACGGTTGCCTCCTCGGTTGCGGCGTAGCGTGCCTTGAAGTCCAGGTCGAGCAAGTCTATGCCGCCGATTTCCAGCGTAACGAGTGTGTTGGGCGGCAGCGGCGGCAGCGAAGGCACGCGCCCGTACAGCGGGATGCGCGCCAGCTTCACCAGGTTTTCGCGCATGACGACGGCATCAACGGTAATCCCGCGTAGCGGCTCGTTCGCTCCAAGCCCCCTATCCAACTTTCCCCCGGAGGGGGAAAGGGCGATTGCCTCCTCTCCCGCTTGCGGGAGAGGATTGAGGAGAGGGTTGTCCGCAGCGCGGGAGAGGGTTGGGGAGAGGGCTTCCTTGGTAGCCTGTTCCTGCAGCAACCAGCGCAGGCACCAGTAACGCTCCATGTTGCGCTGGAATTCATTGTAGACGGCATAGGCGGCGTCGAAATCGCGCATGACGGTGAACAGCGCGGTGTCGTTTTGCGCATAGGCGGGTGCTTCCCCGCGCAGCAGGCCGATGATCTGGCGCTGGTTGATGAGGTCCACATAGCGGCGCAGCGGCGAGCTGGACCACATGTATTGCGCCACGCCCAGTCCCTGGTGCGGCGCGGGGACGGTGCTCATTTTCACCTTGCCGCCGGTTTGCGTGCGGTAAATCCCGGCCAACTGGTTATCGGCGAGCAACTTGCCCCATTCGCTGTTGACGAAAATCATCAGTTCGCTGACCACCTTGTCTATGGGCGAGCCGCGCTTGCGTTCGCTGATGGCGATGCGGTCGTTTTCTACGTGGAAATTATAATCCACCTGCTGTACGCTGTTATCGGAAGGCTTGCCGCGCGTGGCCTCCAGCTTATGCGCGAAATTCCACAGCATGGCGAGTTCGTCGGCATAGGGATAATCGCGCCTGCCTGCGGCCAGCGTCTCTTCGTTGAACAGCGGCTCTAGCGTGTCGTGGCGCAGGTTGTCGGCGATGTGGATGCGCTCGATCCGGCTCTCGGTATCGATCACGGCCAGCGTCGCGGCATCCACCTCCAGGTACATGGAAACCGCCGGGCAGACGGTCGTAGCGCCCAGCGTGAATGCCTGCACCACGTTGTCCGGCAGCATGGTGATCTTGCCGCCCGGCATGTAAACGGTGGAAAGCCGCTGTGCGGCGATGGCATCCACCGGCGAGCCGGGGGCGATGGTCAGCGCGGGTGCGGCAATGTGCACGCCGATGCGCCAGTTGCCGTTGGCAAGCGGCATCACGGAAAACGCATCGTCGATTTCGGTGGTAGTGGCATCGTCTATGCTGAAGGCTTTTGCCTCGGCCAGCGGCAATTCAGGGTGCATGTCCACGCCGACCTCGGGGAAGCCCGTGCCGTGCGGGAAATGCTCGAACAGGAAGCGCTGCAAGTGGAAATCGCTGGTTGACGGGATGGCGCCGCAGCGCTCCAGCAGGTGAGCGGCGGAAAGGTGGGTGGCGGCGCAGGCGGCTTCCAGCGCCTTTACTTCAATCGTGTTGCGGTCGGGCTTGTACAGCAACTGGGGCAGTTTGCCGGAGAATTCCTCAGGCAGCGTGAAGGCGGTCAATTGCCCGGTGAGGTGTTCTTGCAGCTCGGCCTGGAGGCGTTTTTTCTCGGCGCTGGCCAGCGCCGATTTCAGCGCATCCGGCGGAGCGGCCTTGTAATGTCCACGGCCCTTCTTGTAAAAATACATGGGCGCGGAGTGCAGGCGGATCAGCGATCCCGCCGCCTCGACCGGGGTGGGGGCATGGCCGAAATATTCGGTGGCCAGCGCCTCGAAGCCGAATTCGTCCGGCGGGCTGGATTCCCACAGGAATTCAACGTCCATGCCCGCCGCAACGTGCTCGGCCAGCGCCATGAATTCGTTCAGCCCCGGCTGGGCGAAGCGGAGCAGCACGTTCGCCGCCTTGATTTTGCTGCGCTTGCCGTGTACGCTTTCCACTTGCAAAGAAGTGGT
>JBGPSQ010000212.1:0-4588 GCA_041490205.1 Gallionellaceae bacterium | reverse complement strand
CTTTACGCTGGATGCGCCGGGCATCATGCAGGAAAAACTGCTGTTCGACACCGTCACGGCGCAGGTCAACTGGCAGGCCGGTCAAGAGGGGCTGGAGGTGAGATTCGGCAACGTCGCCATCGCCAATGCGGACATGAACGGGATATTGAGCGGCACTTACCATACGCTCGCGGACAGTCCGGGCAGGGTGGATATAAACGGGCATTTCACGCATGCCGCTGCAAGGCACGTTGACCGCTATATCCCGATCAGTGCGTTGGGCAAGGATACCCATGCCTGGTTCAATTCCGGGCTGGTTGGCGGGCGCTCGGAAGATGTTACGCTGCGCCTTGCGGGCGACCTCAACAAGTTTCCGTACCCCGAAAGCCGGGAGGGCGTGTTCCGGATTCAGGCTCGCATCAAGGATGCGACTGTGGAATTCCTCAAGGAATGGCCGCGCATCGAAAACATAAACGGCAACCTGCTGATTGAAGGCGAGCGCCTGGAAGTGACTGTACCGGCCGCTGTGACGGCGGGCAATTCCTTGCAAAATGTCAGCGTGGTCATTCCCGACCTGATCAGTCCCGACCTGTCGCTGGTTGTCCATGGCGAGGCTGCGGGAGAAACGACGCGCGTGCTGGAATATATACGGAAAAGCCCGGTGCGCGTCTTTCTCGGGGGGTTCACCGATGACGCCACTGCGAAGGGCAACGGCGAACTGAAGTTGCACCTGAATATCCCCCTCCAGGGGGCACGGCCGGTGAAGGTAAACGGCGGCTATCGCCTGATGGGCGGCGATATTGATCTGGGCAACGGCATCCCGCTGCTGCAGCAGGTCAGCGGCGAGTTGCAATTCACGGAATCTTCCGTCAGCGCGCAGAATCTCACGATGAAAACGCTAGGCGGCCCGGCCACGCTGGAAGTGAAGACCAGCGAACAAGACCGGGTGATCAGCGTCAAGGTCTCGGGCAGCGCCGACATGGATGAGTTGCGCAAAGTGTCCCCGCATCCCTTGTTGCGTTATTTGCACGGCGGCAGCCCGTGGAACCTGGCGGTCACGGTGCAGGGCGGGCAGGCCGACGTGCAGTTTGCTTCCAGCCTGGCCGGGTTGGTTTCAGACTTGCCCGCACCATTTACCAAACGCGCCGACGAGAAAATCCCGCTGCGTTTCACGCAAAAAATCCAGGACGGGCAGCAGGAGCAATCACTGCAATACGGCGATCTGCTGAATGCGCAATTGTCGCGACTAAGGGAAGCTGGCCGGTGGCAGGTGCAGCGCGGCGTGGTGGCTTTCGGCAAACAAAAAAAATGGCCGGAACGGGATGGGTTGTGGCTGGTGGGCGAAATACCGCATCTGTCGCTGGTGGGCTGGACGCCGCTGCTGGGGATGATCGGCGGGGAGAGCGACAAATCCGGCTCTGGGCCCGGCATTGCGGGCGCTGATGTGCTGATCCGGAAAGTCACGGGTTATCACCAATCAATAGATAATTTGCATGTAACTTCCCATACCGACAATACCAGGTTGCTCGCGCAACTGGTCTCGAAAGAAATTGCCGGGGAAGTGGATTGGCAGCCGGAAGGCAAGGGCGCGCTTAAAATTCACCTTAAAAACTTAGCTCTCTCCGATGGCGGAAAGGGGGGTAGCAAGCCGGCGGATGATGGCGGAGAGGGCAAGCCGGTTCCCATGGTAGAGGGAAAAGGGGGGGGGGAGTCCCCGGAAATTCGCCTTATCGCAGACAACTTGTCCTACCAGGGTAAACAACTCGGCAGGCTGGAAATGCAGGCAAAGCAAAGCGGTGGGGATTGGTTGCTGGATCATGTGCATTTGGATAATCCGGACGGGAAACTGACGGCGGACGGCAAATGGCTGACCTCTGGCGCTCTCCCGCAGACCCAGCTCAATTTCAAGCTGGAAATCTTTGATGCCGGGAGAGTGCTGACGCGTTCCGGCTACCCTGATAGCATGACAGAGGGCGGCGGCAGCCTGGAGGGGGCGCTTACATGGTACGGCGATCCCGGCGATTTCAACTATAACGCATTGGGCGGCACGCTCAGGCTGAAGGTTGGCAATGGGAAATTCCTGAAAATCGCTCCCGGCGTCAGCGGGCTGCTGCGCATTTTGAGCCTGCAATCCCTGAACCTCCCAGGCTTTTTCAGTAATGGATTTGCCTTCGACAGCATTAACAGCACTGCGCAAATCAACCAGGGGATGCTGGCCACCAGCGATTTTAAGATCGAGGGGTCGGCAACCAGGGTAACGATGACGGGGCTGGTTGACCTGAACCGTGAAACGCAAAATTTGCACGTTGTGATCAAGCCACAAGTGGGTGCTGGAGCCTGGTTGTGGGCAGTGCTAAACCCAACCGTGATATTACCTGTGCTGATTGGTGAAAAACTGTTGTCGTTTGAATACAATGTCACGGGAACTTGGAAAGAGCCGATAGTCTCCAAGGTAGGCGAACGGAAAGCAGCGGCAACGGAAGAGAAATGATACCCTTCACATACAACCTTAACGAAAGAGCAACATGCAGGACGTAAACAGCACCCAGATGCGCCTAGCCGCACAAGCACAAGCCTTCAAGGTCGCCGCCATCCAGATGGCTTCCGGCCCCAATGTCGCGGGCAACCTGGCCGAGGCGCGCCGCCTGGTGGAAAAGGCGGCGGAGCAGGGCGCGCGGCTGGTGGTGCTGCCGGAGTATTTTCCGATCATGGGAATGACAGAAACAGACAAGATCGCGGTGCGCGAGCAACCCGGCAGCGGCCCTATCCAGGCATTCCTCTCCGAAACCGCACGCCGCCTCAAAATATGGCTGGTCGGCGGCTCCATTCCGCTGGCGGCAAGCAGCCCGGATAAGGTTCTCAACACCTGCCTGGTGTTCGATGAGCGCGGGGAACAAGTCGCGCGCTACGACAAGATACACCTGTTTAACCTCGAGCTGGGCAACGAGCGCTATCAGGAGGTGAACACCATAGAGCCGGGCAAGCAGGTGGTTGTGGTGGACAGCCCGTTCGGACGCATCGGACTGGCCATCTGTTACGACCTGCGCTTTCCGGAGCTGTTCCGCTCCATGAAGAATGTGGACATCATCGTATTGCCCTCCGCCTTCACCGAGACCACAGGCAAGATGCACTGGGAGCCGCTGGTGCGCGCGCGCGCCATCGAAAACCTGGCATACGTCGTCGCCGCCGCCCAAGGCGGCTACCATGTGAGCGGCCGCGAAACGCACGGACACAGCATGATCGTCGATCCATGGGGGCGTGTGCTCGACCAGATGGCGCGCGGCTCCGGGGTGGTGATTGCCGAAATCAACCGCGGCTACCAGGCCAGCTTGCGCGCAAGCCTGCCTGCGCTGTCGCACCGTACCATTTACTCTTGCGCATAGCCATGAAACAGGATTCCCTGCTCGAACTCGCCCGCCATTCGCTTCTGGTTCCGCACGCCCTGGAAACTCGCCATCTGTACCAGATGTTCGGCAAGATGCTCACCCACAAGGTGGACTACGCCGACCTGTATTTCCAGTACAGCCGCGCGGAAAGCTGGTCGCTGGAAGAGGGCATCGTCAAATCCGGCAGCTTCGGCATTGACCAGGGCGTCGGCGTGCGTGCCGTTAGCGGCGAAAAGACTGCCTTTGCTTATTCCGATGACATCAGCCTGGCGGCACTGGAAAGTGCGGTTCTGGCCACGCGCGCCATCGCGCGGGCAGGCAGCGGAAAAACCGCCGCCGTGCCTGCAATGCATGCTGCCGGGAAAGGCAGGAACAAAAGCCTGTATTTGCCGCTGGATCCCATAGCCTCGCTGCCCGCTGCCGACAAGGTGGCTCTGCTGGAGCGCATGGAGCGCCAGGCGCGCGCGCTCGACCCGCGCGTTACGCAGGTGATGGCCAGCCTTGCGGGCGAATATGAAGTGGTGCTGGTGGCGCGCAGCGACGGCCTGATGAACGCCGACATCCGCCCGCTGGTGCGGCTTTCGCTGCAAGTGATAGTCGAGAGCAATGGCCGCCGCGAGCAAGGCTCGGCAGGAGGAGGCGGGCGGTGCGATTATTCCTATTTTACCGATGAGATGCTGCACGCTTATGCCAGCGAGGCCGTGCACCAGGCCGTGGTCAACCTGGATGCACGTCCCGCTCCCGCAGGCGAGATGACCGTGGTGCTCGGCTCCGGGTGGCCCGGCATCCTGCTGCATGAGGCGGTGGGGCACGGGCTGGAGGGCGATTTCAACCGCAAGGGCAGCTCGGCATTCTCGGGCCGCGTCGGCGAGCGCGTCGCTGCTCCCGGCGTCACTGTGGTGGACGACGGCACGATAGCGAACCGCCGCGGTTCGCTCAATATGGACGACGAAGGCAATCCCACGCAGCGCACCGTGCTGATCGAGAACGGCATCCTGCAAGGCTATTTGCAGGATACGCTGAACGCGCGCCTGATGGGCGCGGCCATCACCGGCAACGCGCGGCGCGAATCCTACGCTTACCTGCCGATGCCGCGCATGACCAACACCATGATGCTCAACGGCGACAAGACGCGGGAGGAAATCATCGCCTCGGTGAAGCACGGCCTGTATGCCGCCAATTTTGGCGGCGGGCAGGTGGACATCACCAGCGGCAAGTTCGTG
>JBGPSQ010000211.1:0-4625 GCA_041490205.1 Gallionellaceae bacterium | reverse complement strand
GTTAGACCTCACACCCTGCTGTCCGTGGAGGGGCTCAAGGCCGCAAGGCCGCGATGAGTGAGGTCATTTACACGGAATCGTGTCATGCAGGGTTACTTTGTATGGCATTAAATTTAGGTGACTAGTCTGGCAGCAGCCTGTCGGTTGGCGACTTCCAGATGAAATTAAATAACCAGACTAAGTATGTAGAACTGCCTGTAGAGTGCTTGCGGACGGGGGTTCAATTCCCCCCGCCTCCACCAATACCCTGCGTTAGCCCATCTAACGCAATACACGAAACCCGCTTCAATCCCGGTGATTGGCGGGGTTTTCTTTAGCCGCCCATTGCAATTGTCCATGCATTGGAGGCACAATTCCCATCGCAAGCAGCCTGATTGATCTCAATGAACCGGTACGGCAGGACATGAAAATGCGGATATTTTTTCTGATCGCCATGTTGCTCCCCTCAATTGCCTGCGCGGCTGACTGGGTCGCGCTGGGGGAAATCCCGGAGGCGCGGGTCATGCTGGACAATGAAAGCGTGGAACACATGGGCGGCGATGTAATGGCACGCTTGAAATATATCTATCATAAAACGCAGCCCGCCCAAACCATCAGCCAGGGCAGCCCTTTCGACAGTTCGATCAACCAGTATTACCTGGTTTGCAGCACCCGGAAATACCAGGTGCTTGAGCTCACCGTGTTTTACCGGAACAAGGCTGTTGGCTCATTTCATGCGGACCTGAATATGAATAACCTTGACAAAGCCAAGCTCGACACCGGCATCATGTTATTAATCGCCAAGGTATGCCCAAACGACGCGCCTGGCGCTGCGCCCCCGAAGAATTAGCCCTGCATGATTACCCCCGCCTTTCGGGGCGGCATCATAACCTTGTTTTATATTCCACCATGAGCGGGGCATGGTCACTGAAGCGCTGTTCCTTGTAAATGCCTGCAGTTTGCGCCGTATCTGCGATTCCGGGCGTGGCGATTTGGTAATCAATGCGCCAGCCCACGTTTTTTGCCCAGGCCTGGCCGCGGTTCGACCACCAGGTGTAGGCCTCCAGTTCCGGGTGCAGCTTGCGGAATACGTCCACGAAACCAACCTGGTCGAATATCTCGGTCAGCCAGTCGCGCTCTTCCGGCAGGAAACCGGAATTTTTCCGGTTGCCGCGCCAGTTTTTGAGATCAATTTCCTTGTGGGCGATATTCCAGTCGCCGCTCAGGACGATTTCGCGCTTGCTGCTACGCAACTGAATCAAATGAGGCATGAAGGCGGCCATGAAGTTGAACTTTACCGCCTGCCTTTCTTCGCCGCTGGATCCGGACGGCAGGTAAAGCGAGACGAAGCTGAGGTTGCCGAATTGCGCTTCAAGATAGCGCCCTTCGGAGTCGAATTCGGCGATTCCGAGGCCCTCGATGATTGCGTCGGGTTTGCGCCTTGAATAGATACCCACGCCGCTATAGCCCTTTTTTTCGGCATAATGAAAGTATCCGTGATAACCCTCCGGATTGAGCATTTCCGGGGTCATGTCGGCGGCATGCGCCTTGAGTTCCTGTACGCAGACAATGTCGGCCTGCTGTTGCTGCATCCACTGAAAGAATCCTTTTCTGGTTGCAGAACGGATGCCGTTGAAGTTGATGTTGATGACGCGCATGAATATTATTCCGAAGCCAAGGTTCGCCATTATAATGGCGGCACATTAAACTTTTTTGGCACTTGATACCATGTCCCAGTTTCGCCAGGCTTTCATCCGTTTCGCCATCCAGCACGACGTGCTGCGCTTCGGCGAATTTCAGACCAAAGCGGGGCGGTTGTCGCCGTATTTTTTCAACTCCGGCCTGTTCCAGGATGGCGCAGCGCTGCGGGAGCTGTGCCAGTTTTATGCCCAGGCGATACTTTCTTCCGGAATTGAGTTCGACATGCTGTTCGGCCCCGCATACAAGGGCATTCCGCTGGTGGCGGGCACGTCCATCGCGCTGGCAGAGCAGGGGCGCAACGTACCCTATTGCTTCAACCGCAAGGAAGCCAAGGAGCACGGCGAGGGCGGCACCACAGTCGGCGCAAAATTGCAGGGGAAGGTGCTGATCGTTGACGATGTAATTTCGGCGGGCACTTCGGTGCGCGAATCCGTGGAAATCATCCGCGCTTCGGGCGCCCAACCTTGCGGCGTGGTGATCGCGCTGGACCGCATGGAGCGCGGCCAGACGGAAAAGGGGATGGCGGAATTGTCGGCGGTGCAGGAAGTGGAACGGAGCTTCGGGATCAAAGTCATATCCATTGCCGCACTGGATGATTTGCTGGCCTATTTGCAAGAACATCCCGAAATGGTGCAAAATTTGCAGGCAGTACAATCTTATCGGAGTCAATATGGAGTCAAGCATGGTTAAGACGAAAATTCTGTTTGGTGTTACTGCGCTTTTGGCCGCCTTCAGCTTGGGCGCGGAAGCGGCAAAACTCAACAAGTGGGTGGATAAGGACGGCGTCACCCATTACGGCGATGTGGTTCCGCCCGAATATGCGGATAGGGAAAAAGTTCAGCTGGAACAAGGGCATGAGATCAAAAAGAAGCCCGGAACATCTACCGGCGATGCCAAGCCCGCTGAGTTGACCCCGGAGCAAATCGAGCAGAAGCGGCATGATCAAGCCTTGCTGGGCACTTATAGCAGTGAAGATGAAATCGACTTGGCGCTAAAGCGTAATTTGCAGCAGGTTGACGCGCGCTTGAGCAGCATCCAGCAGCAGATTAAATCCACGCAGGATGACTTGGACAGGCACGCGAAGGAAAAAGCCGACATGGAAAAGGCCGGCAAACCGGCGGACAAATCCATAATGGATGACATTGCACAGGCAAACGCCAGAATGACCAAGTTGCAAAATGAGCAGACCAAGGTTCAGGCAGAATCTGAGGTGATAAAAGCTCGTTTCGCGGCTGATAAAAAGCGTTACCGCGAACTGGCTGGCGGCAAGAACTAACTACCGCTTGTCACGGCAAGGCAAAAGTTGCCTTGCCGGAATCGACCGTTGCAGGCCCATTCATTAACCCACCCTTGCTTTCCGTTCATTACAACTCGATATATGGGGCTGGCGCAATTACATATCCCATCAGACGAGATCGTGTATTGCGTGTGAGACCACTCCCGCACGAATGGCTGCTTCATTCAGCGCCGGCGAGCACAATTCGATAAAACGGTAGGCAAAGCTGCGTAGATAGTGGCCGCGCCTCAAGGCAATATATGTAGTGTTCGCGCCGAACAGGTGCTCGGATTTCAGCAGGCGCAGATCCGTATCCTTTTGCGGATTGAATGCCATGGAGGCAATAATCCCGATACCCATCCCGGCCTCGACATAGGTCTTGATGACATCCGCATCCAGCGCGGACATCACTATATCCGGCGTCAGCCCAGCCTCCGCGAATGACTTGTCTATCCGTGCACGCCCGGTCAGCCCTTCGTGATATGTGACAATCTGATACTGGGCAAGCGCCTTCAAGGTCAGCTTCTGTATTTTTTCCAGCGGATGTCCGGCAGGCACGATCACGCCATGGTGCCACGTATAGTACGGGAAAGAATCCAGCCGGGTGACATCGTGCAATGCCTCGGTTGCCACGCCGATGTCCGCATCGCCGTTCAGCAACATGTTCACGATCTCGCCGGGGCCTGCCTGATGCAGCTTGAGATGCACCTTGGGGAAAGCCTTTTTGAATCCGGTGATTACCTGCGGCAATGAGTAACGCGCCTGGGTATGGGTGGCAGCCACGGTCAACTGGCCTTCGTCGCGATTGGAATATTGCTCGACCATGTTTTTGATATTGTTGGCGTCGAGCAGGATGCGCTCGACGATCTCAAGCAATTCGCGCCCGGGATCGGTCAAGCCGAGCAAGCGCTTTCCCTTGCGCACGAACAGCTCCACGCCCAGCTCGTCTTCAAGATCCTTGATGTGCTTGGATACGCCGGATTGCGACGTGAACAACGCATTACCTACCTCGGTAAGATTGAAGTTGCAGCGAGCCGCCTCGCGGATGATCCTAAGCTGCTGAAAGTTAATTTTTCGCTCCTGTCTCAAAAACGCGGAACTGGCGCGGACGGATGAACACCCTGTCGCCGTACGCTATTGGCGCCGCAGCAAATCTCTCGCGGCTCATTTCGATCTCGATGGATTCACTGCTGCCATCCACCGCCACTTCCACTCGCACCACGGACCCAATAGCGCGCACCAGCTTGACCTCAACCGGCAACGTAGTGCCATCCAGCGGGGCGGTGCTGATGTCGATGTCGTGCGGACGCACATAGGCTACGGCATCGCCGTGCTCACTTGTCCATGGTGCATGATCGCGGCTGTGGAACAGGTTCACGTTGCCGATGAACTGGTACACGAAAGGTGTGGCCGGCTCAGAATAGACTTCATCCGGGGTACCTACCTGCTCTATCCTGCCCTTGTTCATCACCACTACGCGGTCGGCCACTTCCAGCGCCTCCTCCTGGTCGTGGGTGACAAAAATGCTGGTGATGTGCAGTTCGTCGTGCAGGCGGCGCAGCCAGCGGCGCAGTTCCTTGCGCACCTGTGCATCGAGCGCCCCAAAAGGTTCATCCAGCAGCAATATCTTGGGCTCTACCGCAAGCGCGCGCGCCAAGGCAATGCGCTG
>JBGPSQ010000210.1:0-4689 GCA_041490205.1 Gallionellaceae bacterium | reverse complement strand
TACATGGACGGGAAGTACATCCAGAGCGTCCAGCGCATGTACGGCACATACCCGCTCAAGACTTTCCCGAACATGCTTCTCCCTTCGTTTCTGAAATGGACGGCATTGCTGCGCATCGAGAAGCAGCTTCCGGAAACCCATGCGCTTCCGCCATGCGCGAGTTATGACCGTCACTATTTCGTCACGGCAAGAAGCGGCAAGGATTTTTCCTTCGTTTTTTCTAATTGGAACGAAGGCATCTCGCTATGGCGCTTCAATGCTTTCCAGAACACCTATGAGGGGCACACCGTCGCGCATGCGGTGATGGACAGGACGCTGCTGCGTACGGGCGAGACGGTGCACATGAAACTTTTCCTGCGCCGGCAAACGCGCGCAGGGTTCGCCGAAGTGGATTTTACGCCATCTGATGGCATTATCATCATGCATCAGGGCGGGGAAGGGAAATATATCGTCCCGGTAAAGTGGGATAGCCAGGGAATCGCAACCGTTGATTGGCAGGTTCCCAAGGATGCAAAACAGGGAACTTACTCCGTTCAAATCGCAGCGCAAAATGCCGGCTCCTTTCGTGTGGAAAGTTTCCGCGTCCCTACCATGAAAGCCATCGTGCAAGGGCCGGCAACCCCGCTGGTCAATGCGGACCAGGCCGCGATAGGCATACAAATCAATTATCTTGCAGGCGGCGGCGCTTCGAATTTGCCGGTCAAGCTGCGCGGACAATTGCTGCCGAAAACCGTCTCGTTCGCCGATTATGAGGATTACACATTCGCAAACGGCGGCGTAAAGGTGGGGCCGGAGCAGATCGGCAGCGAACCCTGGTACTCGGGCGATTATGAAATGACCGAAGGCGGCGATGAGGATGAAGAGGCGCCGGTCGCACGCAGTAACATGAAAGCGAGCGGACAGCTCCTGCCGGTGCAGACCCTGCAACTCAACATGGCGGGCTCAGGCCAGGCAGTGTTTGCCAAGCTGCCCAAGTCGGCGGAACCGCGCACCCTGCAAGCCGAGCTTGAATACAGCGATCCGAACGGTGAGATACTGAGCGCCTCGGCGCGCGTTTCGCTGTGGCCGTCCAAGGTCATCGTGGGCGTCAAGCCGGAGGGGTGGATCGCCACGGCCGACCATCTCAAGTTTTATGCGGTCGTCCTCGACCTCACAGGCAAGCCGGTCGCGGGTGCGAAAGTAAGCGTCGAAGCCCTGCAACGGGAATCCTTTTCACATCGCCGAAGGCTGCTGGGCGGCTTCTATGCATTCGAGAACCGCAGCGAGATCAAGGCATTGGGGACGCTGTGCCAGGGAACGACCGACAGCAAGGGGCTTTTGATATGCGAAATGAAAGCACCTGCTTCGGGCAACATTATTTTGCAGGCGAGGACGGATGACGCAGACGGCAATGCCAGCCTTGCGAATCGCGAGATATGGGTGGCGGGCAGCGGCGACTGGTGGTTTGACATATCGGACAACGACCGGATAGACCTGTTGCCCGAGAAAAAACGCTACGAACCGGGCGAGACCGCGCGCCTCCAGTTGCGCATGCCGTTCAAGGAGGCGACCGTGCTGGTGACCACGGAACGCGAAGGCGTCATGGAGAGTTTTGTCACTCATGTCACACGCGATCATGCGGTAATCGAGGTGCCCATCAAGGACAGCTACTCTCCAAATATTTTCATTTCCGCACTGGCCGTGCGCGGGCGGGTGGATGATGTCAAACCGACTGCATTGGTTGACTTGGGCAAACCTTCGTTCAAGATGGGGCTCGCCGAGATCAATGTCGGCTGGGCTGCGCACGAACTGAAGGTCAAGGTGGCGACTGACAGGCAAGCCTACAAGGTGCGCGAAAAGGCAAAAGTATCGGTTGATGTCAGGCGCTTTGACGGCTCGTTGCCGCCGCCCGGTTCCGAGATCACGCTGGTGGCGGTGGATGAGGGATTGCTGGAACTGAAGCCGAACGATTCCTGGGCGTTGCTGGAGGCCATGATGCGCCGCCGCGGCATTGAGGTTTCGACTTCCACCGCGCAAATGCAGGTGATAGGCAAACGCCACTTCGGGCGCAAGGCGCTGGCTGCTGGCGGAGGGGGCGGCAGCGGCGGACGGAAATCGGTGCGGGAATTGTTCGATACGCTGCTGTTCTGGCAAGCCCGCGTCAAGCTCGATGCCCAAGGGCATGCCGAAGCGCAGGTTCCGCTCAATGATTCGCTCACCTCATTCCGCATCGTGGCCGTGGCCAGCGGCGACATGGGGTTGTTCGGCACGGGATCGGCTTCAATCACTTCGTCCCAGGATCTGATGCTGTTGTCCGGCCTGCCGCCTCTTGTCCGCGAGCAGGACCGCTATCGTGCGAACTTCACCGTGCGCAATGCTTCCGATCACCCCATCGAGGCGACAGTCACAGCCAAGGTAAATGGCGGGCTGGGGCAAGTTGCCGTGGCCGCGCCCGCCCCGATTGCCGTCAGCTTGAAGCAGGGGGAGGCAAGCGACGTGGGCTGGACGCTGGACGCGCCCGTGGGCTTCGAATGGCTGAAATGGGATGTGACCGTCCGTGAGAAAGGAAAGGGCGAGGACGGCGACCATCTCAGGATCAGCCAGAAAGTCATCCCGGCGGTCCCGGTGCGCACGTTGCAGGCAACGCTCATGCAACTGGAGAAACCGGAGAGCATCCAGGTGAAAATCCCGGATGGCTCCATCCCCGGCAGGGGCGGCTTGAAAATTAATTTCCGCAAGCGCCTGGGCGATGGGCTGGCAGGCGTGCAGGAATACATGTCGCGCTATCAGTACACCTGTTTCGAGCAGATTGCCTCCAAGGCAGTCGCCCTGCAGGATGAGGGCGCATGGAACGTCCACATGAGGAGCCTGCCATCCTATCTGGACCACGACGGGCTGGTGAAGTATTTCCAGATCATGTATCAGGGCGACGATACGCTCACTGCTTACGTCATCGCCATCGCCGATGAGGCGGGCTACAAAATACCCGAAGACGAGCGCGAAAGAATGGTTAACGGCCTCAAGGGCTTTATCGAGGGCCGCGTGATTCGTTATTCTGCATTGCCGACGGCTGACCTGAATATTCGCAAAATTGCTGCCATCGCGGCCTTGTCCCGGACTGAAAAGATCAACCCGAAATGGCTGGAAAGCATCGCCATCGAACCCAACCTCTGGCCAACCTCTGCGGTGCTTGATTGGTTCTTCATTCTGAAGCATGCCGCCAATCTGCCGAACCGCGAGGAGCGGATGAACGCGGCCCAGCAAATCATACGCAGCCGCCTCAATTTCCAGGGAACCACCATGGGATTTTCCACTGAGCGGAGCGATGCGCTCTGGTGGCTGATGGTCAGCACTGATGTCAATGCCAACCGCGCGCTGCTCAATTTCCTGGATATGGACAGTTGGCGGCCGGATATACCCCGGTTGGTGCGGGGTACGATGGGGAGGCAGCAAAGGGGGCACTGGAACACCACGGTGGCCAATGCCTGGGGCGTGCTGGCCATGAAGAAATTCTCCGAGAAATTCGAATCCGTGCCGGTAGCGGGAACCACGACTGCGGCCATCGGCAATGACAAGTTTGTGGCGGACTGGAGGCAGGGCGCCGAAGGCGCGCAGGGCATGCTGGGCTGGCCCAAGGCAGCGGCAGCCCTGAACCTTGCTCATGACGGCGATGGCAAGCCTTGGGTCATCATCCAGAGCATGGCGGCCTTACCTCTCAAGAAGCCGCTTTTCACCGGCTACAAGATCGCTCGCCAAATTATTCCCATCGAACAGAAGACGAAGGGTTTCTGGCACAGGGGCGATGTGGTGCGGATTCACCTCGATATAGATTCGCAATCCGATATGTCCTGGGTCGTTGTGAATGATCCTATCCCCTCGGGTGCTTCCATACTGGGAACAGGGCTGGGCGGCGATTCGCAAATTCTGACCGGCGGCGAAAAGAAGCAAGGCTGGGTTTGGCCCGCTTTCGAGGAGCGCACGTTCGATAGCTTCCGCGCGTATTACCGCTTCGTGCCCAAGGGCAAGATGACGGTGGAATACACTCTGCGCCTGAACAACGAAGGTGAATTCAACCTGCCGGTAACCAGGGTGGAAGCCATGTATGCGCCGGAGATGTTCGGCGAATTGCCGAACGAAAAGGTTACGGTTGTGCCTTGAGCCAAGCCGGTGCAAGCCCGCAGGGAAGGTTGGCCCGTAAAACCGCCCTGCTGTTGGGGGCGGGCGCGGCCCTGGCGTTCGCCCTGGTTGCACTTTTTTTTCTGCTGGCAGGCAACAAGCCTGTCCCAAGCTATTCCGAAGTCAAGGCTGGCTATGTTCCTTCGGAAGCATGGCTGCTGGATCGTAATGGAGAAGTGCTTGCAGAAAAGCGGATAGACCCCAAGCTGAGGCGCCTGGAATGGGTGAGCCTGGATGAGCTTTCACCCATAATCCAGCAGCTTTTGCTGGTTTCCGAAGACAGGAATTTTTACGGGCATTCCGGCGTAGACTGGCGCGCGGTATTTGCTTCGGCCGGGCTCAACTTGTGGCACTTCCGGGATGGCAAGCACCCCAGGGGTGCTTCTACCGTCACGATGCAACTGGCCGGCTTTCTTGATCGTTCCTTGGTGCCCAAGGGAGCAAGCCGCAGCTTTTCCCAGAAGTGGAACCAGATGCAGGTTGCGCGTTCTATCGAATCAAGCTGGACCAAACGGGAAATACTGGAAGCCTACC
>JBGPSQ010000209.1:0-4695 GCA_041490205.1 Gallionellaceae bacterium | reverse complement strand
GGTGCTCGGCATCCTTATGTACTTCAAGTACATTCCGGTGCCTGCGCTCCGGGCTCCCCCAATGGCGGCTCGCTCGCTACGATTTCTGCCGCTATGTTTGGTTTTCATTGGATGAAGAAACGCCATGTTTAGATGGAAAAAAAAGCCCGACTTTGGCCCGCATGGGCCGGGGGAGCGCTTGTGGGGCGGGCAGCTCCGCGTGGCGTGGGAATCCCTGTGCCGCCTGCCTGCGCTGGGCCGCTGGCCGGTGCGGCAGGTATTGCTCAAGCAGCTTTATTTCACCGGCATCGAGTCCGTGGTGACGATCGGCTTTGTCGGCTTCCTGGTGGGGCTGATCGTGATCACGGAATTGAACAACCTGGTGGGCGGGAACGAAGCGGCGACCAACAAGGTGATGATCTGGGTGGTGGTGCGCGAACTGGGGCCTTTGATTGCCGCAATCGTCATGGTCGGGCGCAGCAGTTCCGCTTTTGCCAGCGAGCTTTCCACCATGGTGATTAACGGCGAGATAAAGAGCCTGCGCCGCATGGGAATTTCGCCGCTCTCCTACCTCATCATGCCGCGCGTGCTGGGCATGACACTGGCCGGGATAGCCTTGGCATTCTATTGCCAGATCGTCGCGGTCGGCACGGGCTGGATCGTCACGGCGATCCGGCACAATATCCTCCTGCGCGACGAGATTACCGGCTTTTTCGAGATCATCGGCTACCACGAGATCGCCGCCACCCTGGTGAAGAGCGCCGTCTTTGGCATGCTGGTGGCCATCGTTTCCGGCTACCACGGCCTGCGCGACAAGACAGCGATGACCGAAGTGCCGCAGGCCGTATCGCAGGCCGTGATCCGCAGCCTGCTGGCGGTATTCGTGGCAGACGGCGTGATAACCGTGCTGGTGTATTGAAATGGGCGCTCCTCTGCGATTTTCCGGCGTGAATTGCGGTAAAATCAACGGACTGTCGTTTGCGCTGGAGGCTGGCGAAATCGGCGTGTTGCGGCTGGCGGGCAAGGAAGAAAAATCAGCCGTCATTGAATTGGCGGTGGGCGAGCGCCTTCAGGAGGCGGGAACGATCACCCTGGACGATGCGCCGCTGGATGCGTCGCCGCCCGGCAGCATAGGCTGGGTGCCGGAAAGCGGCGGCCTGATAAGCAACCTCAAGGCGTGGGAAAACGTGATGCTGCCGTTGTGGTATCACGGCAAGCGCCGCATCGCAGAGGCCGAGGAAAAGGCCGCACACTGGCTGGACATGCTGGGTGTGGGAAACGAAGCAATGTCCGCTTTCATGGCCAGCCCGGCGGGGCGCCTGTCCACGCTGGAGCGGAAAAGGGCGGGGCTGTTGCGCGGCTTGATGCTGGCGCCGCGCCTGCTGGTGGTGGAAGCCGCGTTATTCAACGGACTGCCGCAGGATACGAAGACATCCTGGGCCGCCGCGCTGGAAATGCTGGCGAAAGAAGGCAGCATCGTACTGGCGGTGGCGCTGGAGAGCGATGCTGCATTGCAGTGGAAAACAATAGGGTGAAGCGCATATGACTTTACTGGCAGACAAGGACGAACGGTTCAAGGGGCTGTTCATCAAGGTTTCAATATTCGTGCTGCTGGCGGTGCTCGGCATCGCGTTCAATTTCATGTATGCCGCGCTGCGGCAGGGGCTGTTCCTGAAAAAAACCCAGATCTATTTTGTCGCCCCGACCAGCCAGGACATCCATGAGGGCATGGCGGTCAAGCTCAGCGGTTTCAAGATCGGGACCGTGAAGGAAATGACCCTGAACGACATGGCGCAAACCCGGGTGGACTTGATGATCGAAGACCGCTACATGCATTTCCTCAAGGAAGATGCCGAAGTCACGCCGGGACGCGAGGGCGTCATCGGGGACACCGTGCTGGCGCTGTCGGGCGGCTCCGAAAAAAAGCAGCCGCTGCACGCGGGTGCGGAAATCAAATTTACACAGGGCGGCGGCCTGGAGCAAATCACCCAGGACTTGCGCGCCCATCTTTTCCCCGCAATTGCCGACATGAGCAAACTGCTGCATGACGTAAACGACCCGAACGGCGACATCCGGCAAACCTTGAAGAACATGCGCGAACTGACCGCCGGGATGAACACTACGCGCACCAAGCTCGACCAGATGCTCGACAATACCAACGCGCTCGTCGCCAACGACGCCCGCCCCATGGTGCAATCCCTGAACAAGAGCGCCGCCAAACTGGAGCAGGACATGCCCGTGCTGCTGGACAAGGCCAGAACCACCTTCGACGGCCTGGAAAAAAGCAGCACGGCGATCCGCTCCATGCTGGAAACCTCCGGCCCGCAGGTTTCCGGGCTGGTGGGCGAAAGCCGCGAACTGGTGACCGGCGCGCGCAAGACCGTGGATTCGCTCAACAACAGCTGGCTGCTGCGTTCCGGCATTCCGCCTGAGCCGCAGGGGCCGGTCAAGATGGACAGCAGCGATTGAATGACATGATGGAAACGATGAAACGGGCCATGCTGCTGTGCCTGCCGCTGATCCTGCTGGCCGCATGCTCCAGCGCCGCGCCGCCCAGGCCGCCTGCCGTGCTGGAGCGCGCAAATAATGCCGACAAGGAAGCGCGGCGAGCCCTGCGTGACGGCGATCTCCCCGTGGCGCGCAACCTGTTCGAGCAAACGCTGCGCTTGCAGCAATCGCTGGATAACCTGCCCGGCATTGCCGCCGCCGCCATCAACCTGGCCTCGGTTTACCACCGGATGAATAATGACGAAATGGCCCTCGCTTATCTCGACGCAATTCTGGGCGACCGGCAGGCTCCCTATCCCGCCGAATTGCGCGCCGTAGCCGCCTTCCGCAAGGCAGTGATACTGGTGGATAACAATAACAAGGATGCGCCAGCGGCAGTGGAAGCCGCAGCGCAACAGTGCGTGAGTTCGTGCGAATTCACGGCGGGACTGCACAACTTGCGGGCGCGCATGGCGCTCGGCAGCAAGGATTACGCCGCCGCCGCCGGTCATGCAAAACAAGCTGCGGATGCCGCTGGCGACAACAAGGAAGAACTGGCCAACGCCCGCCGCCACACCGCCGCCGCCAATGCCGCGCTGGGGCAGACCGGCCCCGCGCTGGAGCAATACCTCGCAGCGCTGGAACTGGATAAACAACTGGGAGTGCCCAAGCGCATCGCCGAAGACCTGCAAGGCGCATCTACCGCGCTGGAAAAGCTGGGGCGCAAGGACGAAGCAATCTCCTACGCACGCCGCGCGGCAGCCGCGCAAGACGCCATCCACCCCAAGGCGGACGCCGCCAAGGCGCCGTGAGCATGATTAAAAGTATTTTGCGTTATACTGCGTATTATTGAAAATCGGGGAGCCGCCATGAAAAAAATCGAAGCCGTCATCAAACCATTCAAACTGGAAGAAGTGCGCGAAGCCCTGTCCGCACTGGGCGTCAGCGGCCTGACCGTCACCGAAGTAAAAGGCTTCGGCCGCCAGAAAGGCCACACAGAGCTATATCGCGGCGCGGAATACGTGGTGGATTTCCTGCCCAAGGTCAAGGTTGAAGTAGTGGTCGCCGCCAGCATGCTGGATGCCGCCGTCGACGCCATCGTCAAAGCCGCGCACACCGGCAAGATCGGCGACGGGAAAATTTTCGTCACCTCGGTGGAGCAGGTGATACGTATTCGCACCGGCGAGACCGGGGAAACGGCGATTTAATCAATCGCATTTGCACAGGGCTGTTCCCCCTGAACTCTTCCACACCGTTCGCCCTGAGCTTGTCGAAGGGTCGCCGTAGGGGCGCGTTGCACGCGCCCGCAATTGCTCCAATTCCCTCGTACTGGCAGTGGCAGGGCGGGCTCTGCCCGCCGCGTCGGGCGAAGCCCGACCTACGAAACCAACCCCAAAGCAAAACCGCCGGGCCACCCCGGGCGAATTTGTTTTAGCCGACAGGCTAAGCATGCACAAACCCTCAGCGCTTCCAATTCACCAGCAATAAACTCCGTCTAGTGTTGTAGCGGAACTCCAGTTCCCCCTGATAGGTGTGATGTATCGTTTCCCCTATTACGCGGGCGAGGTGGATGTCGGTGGTGGTTACCAGCGATTTGCCGGTCTCATTTTCCGTTGCCATGATGCGCTTGAGCGGGTCTTGCTCGCGCTCGTGCTTCTCCACGGTCTGCGCCAGGAGCAAAATTTCGTCGCGGTGTGTCTCGAAGAAGCTGCCGGACAAGGAAATAAATCCGGCAGGGTATTGGTCGTGGATGCGCATGCAGGCGGGGCAGGCGTGTTTTATTGCTCCCGCAGGTTCGGGCATCCATTGCCAGCGGCCCTGATGGAACACCGCCCTGCATGTGGGGCAGACAGTAGGGTCGCGCAATGCTCCCTTGATCTTGTAGGAGTCGTGCAGCCGCTCCTGCATCAGGCGGTCGCGGAATATGGGGTGAAAACCGGTTGTGAGCCCTGGATGGGTCATGGTGGCCTCCATTTCTATGGATGTTCCGGCACGGGAAAGCTTTCCTTTCCCATGCGGCGATGCTTTCCCCCTGATTTGCTTTCAATTACATAAAAAGATAGCCCGCGTACGGCGGAGTTCCCTCGATAGTTGTAGATGGGGGTAGAGTAGTGGCAAGCCGGGTTTCGGGGGCGCCCCCCACCCCACCCCACCCCCCGGGGGGGGGGGGGGGGGGGGTGTGGGGGGGTGGGGGGAAACGAGCCCGGGCCCCCCGAGTCGCTTGTGGTT
>JBGPSQ010000208.1:0-4700 GCA_041490205.1 Gallionellaceae bacterium | reverse complement strand
TGGGCTTCGACGTGGTCTGGCGCCGGTTGTTCAATGACCTCTTGGCGCGAGAGTCGTCTGTTGGAATAGCCACCATCCGCCCATTCGAAAATGCGGTGGGTGTAGTCCCAATATTCTTCCAGCGTTTCGCCCTTTACCGCGAACACGGGCGTTCCGCCAGCGGCGATCGCAGCAGCAGCGTGATCCTGGGTAGAGAAAATGTTGCACGATGCCCAGCGCACTTCAGCGCCGAGCGCCTTCAGCGTCTCGATCAGCACAGCGGTCTGGATAGTCATGTGCAGCGAACCGGTGATGCGCGCGCCTTTCAGCGGCTGGCTCTTGGCGAATTCCTCGCGGATCGCCATCAGGCCGGGCATTTCGGTTTCGGCGATGCGGATTTCCTTGTGGCCCCAGTCGGCCAGTTTGATGTCGGCGATGACGTAGTCTTTGGCAGTCATGAAACACTCCATTCAAGTTAATGAATGGGCGCCGTTGACACGATGATGCCCACTCCGCCGAGCCTGACAGCCTATGCTGTTGCAGCGCCCCTCGGCAGGGTGGTTGATGCGAATTACAGTCCTGCGTCGGCCTTCAGGGCAGCCGCCTTATCGGTGGATTCCCATTTAAACTCGGGTTCTTCGCGGCCAAAGTGGCCGTAAGCCGCAGTCTTGAGGTAGATCGGACGCAGCAGGTCGAGCATCTGCACGATGCCTTTCGGGCGCAAATCGAAATGCTTGCGTACCAGCGCTTCGATTTTCTCGTCGGAAATCTTGCCGGTGCCGTAGGTCGTGACCATGACGCTGGTGGGCTTGGCAACTCCAATTGCATAGGAAACCTGGATCTGGCACTTGTCGGCCAGACCGGCTGCCACGATATTCTTTGCCACATAGCGTCCGGCATAGGCTGCGGAACGGTCCACTTTGGAGGGATCCTTGCCGGAAAATGCGCCACCGCCATGGGGCGCAGCGCCGCCGTAGGTATCCACGATGATCTTGCGGCCGGTCAGGCCGCAGTCGCCTTGCGGGCCGCCAACGACGAAGCGCCCGGTGGGATTGACCAGGTACTTGATTTCGCCCTTGATCAGTTCCTTGGGCAGCACCGGCTTGATGATTTCCTCGATGGCCGCTTCGCGGATTTGCTCCAGCGTCATCTCCGGCGCATGCTGGGTGGAGAGCACCACCGTGTCGATGGAATGCGGCTTGCCGTCCACATACTTGACGGTGACTTGTGATTTCGCGTCCGGGCGCAGCCATTTCAGGCGGCCGTCGTGGCGCAGTTGCGCCTGGCGTTCCACGATGCGGTGCGAAAGGTAAATGGGCAGCGGCATCAGGGTATCGGTCTCGCGGCAGGCATAGCCGAACATCAGGCCCTGGTCGCCCGCGCCTTGATCCATCGTGTCGTCATAAGCCTTGTTCACGCCCTGGGCAATGTCCGGGCTTTGCTTGTCATAGGCGACCAGCACGGCGCAGCCCTTGTAATCGATGCCGTATTCGGTATTGTCGTAGCCGATGCGCTTGATGGTGTCGCGCGCAACCTGAATATAGTCCACGTTGGCGGAGGTGGTGATCTCGCCGGCCAGTACGACCAGTCCGGTATTGCACAATGTCTCGGCGGCAATGCGCGAATGCTTGTCCTGCGCTAGAATGGCGTCAACGATGGCATCGGAAATTTGATCCGCGACCTTATCTGGGTGGCCTTCGGATACAGATTCAGAAGTAAACAGGAATTCGCTCATGGCGCTCCAATATTCGGTTGGTTAATCGACAAAGGCGCGCATTATACTAAAAAATTGCACAGTTGTTACTCCAATGAAGCCGATTCTTGTTGCGTGGCTGTTTGATGTGGCCGCCCGCCTCCCATTGCGCATATTGCACCTGTTGGGCTCTGTGCTGGGCGGGCTTATGTACTTGCTGGATGGCAAGTATGCGGCACGCCTGCGCGAAAATTTGACATTCGAATGGCAGGGCAGGCCGGAGGCGGAATTCCGCAAGGTCTTGAATGCAAATGTGCGGGAAATGGGCAAGAGCATCTGCGAATTGCCCTGGGTGTGGCGCCGCCCGCTGGAAGAGGTGCTGGGCCGAGTGCAGGCCTGTCATGGGCTGGAACACCTGGAAGCGGCGCAAAGCCGTGGCCGGGGCATCATTGTCTTGACGCCACATCTGGGCTGTTTCGAGATCGTTTCCTTGTTTCTGGCCGCGCGCATGCCCATCACCATCATGTACCGGCCTCCCAAGCTGACATGGCTGGATGAAGTGATGCGCAGCGGGCGGCGGCGCGGGCAGACCAGCCTGGCGCGCACCGACATCAGCGGGGTGCGCGCCATGTTCAAGGCATTGAAGCGCCACGAGGCCATCGGCCTGCTGCCGGACCAGGTGCCGGGCAATGGCGAAGGCGAGTGGGCGCCGTTCTTTGGCCGCCCTGCCTATACCATGACCCTGGTGGGGCGTTTGGCGGAATCCAGCGGAGCAACCGTCCTGCTGAGTTATTGTGAACGGCTGCCGAAAGGCGCGGGCTATGTGCTGCACTTTGCCCCGCTCGAATTCACCGGGGATACGCCGGTCTCACAGCAGCTGAATGCGGCGCAGGAAAATATAATCCGTGCCTGCCCAGCTCAATATTTGTGGAGTTACAACCGTTACAAGGTCCCTGCCGGGGTGCGGCAGCCGGGTGGAGAAAAGGAAATAACCGGATGATACGCATCGCTGTCTTCCTCATGTGGCTGCTGCATTTCTTGCCTTTCCGCGTGCTCGCGGCGCTGGGCAATGCAGTAGGCTGGCTGGGCTATAAGTTGGGGCGCGAGCGCCGCCGCGTCGCATCCATCAATCTCAAGCTATGCTTCCCGCAGATGGGAGAGACGGAACGTGATGACCTGGTGCGCAGGCATTTCCTGATGTTCGGGCGCGGCCTGGTCGAGCGCGTCATCATCTGGTGGTCGAGCGCCGCGCGCATCAACAGCCTGATCCGCGTCGAGGGCGAGGAGCATTTCAACGCAATGAAGGGCAAGCCGGCCATCCTGATGGTGCCGCATTTCGTCGGCATGGATGTGGGCGGGCAATGGATCGCGCAGCGCATCGACACCGTGTGCATGTACGCTAAACAGAAGAACCAGTACATCAACGACCTCGTGCTGGCCAAGCGCTGCCGCTTCGGCCAGCAGCGCCTTTTTTCGCGCCAGGAAGGCTTGCGCCCGATCATCAAGGGCATGCGCGAGAACATGCCTTTGGTTTACCCGCCGGACCAGGACCAGGGCGTGAAGGACGGCGCGTTCATTCCGTTCTTCGGCGTGCCCGCCGCGACCATGACCAGCGTGCCGCGCATCGCGCACATGACCGGGGCGAAAGTGGTTCCGGCAATCACCAGAATACTTCCGGGCGGCGACGGCTATGTGCTGACCTTCTATCCGCCGTGGGAGAACTTCCCCAGCGGCGATGACATCGCCGATGCGCGGCGCATGAACGAATTCATCGAACAGCGCGTGCTGGAAATGCCGGAGCAGTATTTCTGGGTGCATAAGCGGTTCAAGACGAGGCCGGAGGGCGAGGCCAGTTTTTATGAGCGCCTGTAGCCCTGATTTGTTGAGTGCTACCGGCTGAGGAGCATTGATGAAATACCACGACCTGCGCGATTTCATCGCACAACTTGAAAAGCTTGGCGAGCTCAAGCGCGTCAGTGCGCCTGTGTCGCCATATCTCGAGATGACCGAAATCTGTGACCGCGTGCTGCGCGCGCAAGGCCCCGCCGTGTTGTTCGAAAAGCCTGCGGGACATACGATGCCGGTGCTCGCCAACTTGTTCGGCACACCGCGCCGCGTGGCGCTGGGCATGGGGGAGGAATCCACCGCCGCGTTGCGCGAAGTGGGCAAACTGCTCGCCTACCTCAAGGAGCCGGAGCCGCCCAAGGGCCTGAAGGATGCTTGGGAAAAATGGCCGGTGCTGAAGCAAGTGCTCACCATGTCGCCCAAGGTCGTGTCTTCCGCGCCCTGCCAAGAAGTGGTGTGGGAAGGCAAGGATGTTGACCTTGCAAGATTGCCCATCCAGCATTGCTGGCCGGGCGATGTTGCGCCGCTCATTACCTGGGGTCTGGTGGTGACCCGGGGACCTGCCAAGCCGCGCCAGAACCTAGGCATCTACCGCCAGCAAGTGATCGCTTCAAACAAGACCATCATGCGCTGGCTGGCGCATCGAGGCGGCGCGCTGGATTACCGCGACCATTGCGAGAAAAATCCGGGGCAGCCGTTTCCCGTTGCGGTGGTGATCGGCGCAGACCCGGCGACCATACTCGGCGCGGTTACGCCCGTGCCGGACAGTTTAAGCGAATATCAATTCGCGGGGCTGCTCAGGGGAGCGAAGACTGAATTGGTAAAGTGTCTGGGCAGCGATTTGCAGGTGCCCGCCTCCGCCGAAATCGTGCTGGAAGGTGCTATCCATCCGGGCGAAACCGCGTTGGAAGGGCCTTACGGCGACCATACCGGCTACTACAACGAGCAGGACAGGTTTCCGGTATTCACCATCGATCGCATCACGATGCGCCGCGACCCCATTTACCACTCCACCTATACCGGCAAGCCGCCCGACGAGCCCGCGATGCTGGGCGTGGCGCTCAACGAAGTGTTCGTGCCGCTGCTGCAAAAGCAGTTTCCCGAGATCGCCGATTTCTACCTGCCGCCGGAAGGGTGCAGCTACCGCATAGCGGTGGTCAGCATCAAGAAACAATATCCCGGT
>JBGPSQ010000207.1:0-4733 GCA_041490205.1 Gallionellaceae bacterium | reverse complement strand
CGTGAGGCGCACCCCGCTGTCATGCAAGGTGGGCAAATCTTAGCGTTGCCCACCATTCCCTAAGATGCGCACAACCGCGCGGGCACAATGTGCCCACCCTGCCTGGCTACGCGGACTATTGATTCTCTGCCCGATTTATTTGCCGGGCACAATGCCCGAAACAGGCTGGCGACGTTCAATCATGACTCAAGCCCGCTTTGCGCAAAATGTCGTACAGCGTGCCCAATCCGTAGCCGTCAGGATCCAACACGTCATCCCGGCGATAGATTTCAATTTGCTCATTAAAGCGGCGGACGATTTCCAGGCGATATGCCTCCGGCGCCAAATCGAGCAGCACCGCATCAATGATCTCTCGCGCGCGCTCCACCGCCCCCACCTCGATAAAACCCACATCGCCCCAGTACGAAGTATTCTGCATTTTTTGCGCTGCTTTTTCAGATTCCTCAACGGCAGCGGCTGCCAGGCTATCCTTCAGGAGATGATTGATCTTACCGCCGGGGATGGCTTCATATCCGGCTCGGGCGGAGGAAATGTCCGGATCGTGTGTTTTCTTCATGTTATTCCACCAATTGATTTTTCAAGCCACTCCAGCCTGCCAAACTCGGCCTTGCCCAACGAATCTTCCCAAATGAGCAGCCATGCATATTCTATGCGGGCTAATTATGCGCGTGGGAACATCTTACCCGGCCACTTGGCTTTGAAAGAAAAATGGCAAATTCTTTCAAAGCCCCCAGGAGTTTGAAAGTTTTCTTTAATTTCTCGCTTTTTCTTTCAGTTTTGGCCCCAATGTTGTCGAGTTTCCGTTTAAATGTTGTCGAGTTAACCTCGTTATGTTGTCGACATAAAAGGGACGCAGGCTACGCTATAAAGAATGAGACCCTCCAAACACGTCAAATTTGCAGGGGTTCGTCATGCCCAGCCCTGCCTGCCGGGTTTGTGTATAGGCCAATATTAACAATCCAAGTTGTTTATGGCGAAAGCATCATGCAATATAAACAAACGGTTTTGCATAATATCGCGCAGATAGTCGATGCCCTTTTTGAACGCCCCACGTTCCAGGTCGGCGAATTCAGCCAGCGGACGCACATCAATTACCAAACCGCCCACGCATTGGTACGCCAGCTCCATAAGGCGGGCATCATCACCATCATCAGGCCGGGAGCGGGGCAACGGGCGGCAATTTTTGCCTTCCCGCGCCTGGTAAATCTCGCAGAAGGCCGGACGGTGTTCAAGGAAGCCGATGCTGCAAGCAAGGCACCATAGACCGCAGCCCGCGTGAAGCTCACTCCATAGGGCGGCAATAAGCATAGCGTACTGCGCCAGATAGGGCGCCGTAACACATTCGGCGCACTGCCCGTTGGTTAGTGCGCCCTACGCGGGCTCTGCAATAGGTGCCGTTTAATTCTCATGGCAAGACGTCCCTCCCCGCTTATCTCGCATTCCCAAACAACGAGCACTTTCCATCCAGCCTTACGCAGTGTATTGATATGTTCCTTATCTCTCTGCTGGTTTCGCTTGATCTTCGGGATCCAATAGCCCCGGTTTGATTTCGGCTTGCGAATGCCTTCCGCGCAGTCATGACCATGCCAGAAACAGCCGTGGACAAAAATAGCTAATTTCCGGCCTATCCACGCGAGGTCAGGTTTTCCTGGCAAGTCCTTCCGATGGAGACGGTAGCCAGTAAAGCCAAGCTCCCGGCAAAGTCTGCGCACCGCCAATTCCGGCGCAGTGTTCTTGCTCCGTATCCGCCGCATATTTTCTGAGCGGCGGCCGGGGGTTATCTTGTCCACGGCTACTTGTTTTTGGCGGCGATTTCTTCAGCCGCTTGCTGGGGGAACTTTGAGATGAGCCATTTCAATGCTTCAAGCTGGTCTGCCGAAGTAGCGCGGCGGATTTGGATCAAGAGCTGCTTGAGGTCGGGACGTATAAGTGTCGCATTTTGCGCGCCCTCGTTGCAGACAGAGCAAATTGCGCGGAGGTTGGAAGGGTCATCGCTCCCGCCCTTGCTCTTATCGATGATGTGCCCAATGTGAAGCCGCGTTTTCCGGGTCGGGTCGTAAGGATGAAGCTCACCGGCGACCGCGCCGCACATCTGGCAGGTGAAGCCATTGCGGTCAAGAACGATGGCACGGGTTTCTTTGGAAATGGCGCGTTCAAAGGCGGGCTGTGGCTTGGGGTTTTCCAGCAAATACTGGCCGGGCTTAAGGTCGCTGCGGTCATTGTGCGTGAGGATCAGATAACCTTCTTCCGTGCGAAGTTCACGAACGCGGCGCCCCCATTCGGACTGATTGCCGGCAACCTCACGTAATTCTTCAGAATCCATAACTCGGCCAATGTTTGCCAGAAAATGCGCGCGGAGCTTTCCGCGCGCACCGCCTCTTGGTGACTTCGCCTTTACCATTGCTAGGCTCGCTTTAGTTTTGGTTTGGCAGCCGCATTTAACGCCGCTTTGATTTGAGTCCCAACGGCGCAGGCAACAGGAGGCGGAAAGGCGTTGCCGACCTGGCGGTATGCTGAAGTTTTTTTGCCACTAAGCTGCCACTGGTCGGGAAAGCCTTGAATGCGAGCGGCCATGCGTACCGTCAGCCGGGGCATGCCAGCAAAGTCTCGTTCAGGCGCTGCATCAGCTATACCCATGCCATCAACGCCAATCGAGGCCCATGCTTTTTTTGCTCTGGTTGGGCCAAGATCAGGGCCACCGTGCTTTTTACTTCCGCCAACCAGCGTAGGGGCTATATCACATGCCCGATCACGCCATTCTTTCGCCCCGCGCCAGCCTTTTTCCACCATAAGATCAAAAAGCGCCTCGCCGACAGTCAGCGGCGGAGAACTATGTGCTGATGGCCAATGGAAATACTCCGCTGCATTTTTCTTTAAGGCCACAAACACGACACGCGGGCGCAACTGAGGGACGCCAAAATCGCTTGCATTCAACAACCGCCATTCGGCGATGTAGCCGAGCTTTTTCAGGTCAGCGATAATCTTTGCGCGGTAGTCGTCAAAAACGGAGTCAAGCAGCCCGCGAACATTTTCCAGCATCACTGCCTGCGGCTTGCATTCAGACACCAGCCTTATCGCTTCAGGAAACAGGTCTCGCTCATCTTCATTGCCAAGCTGCTTGCCTGCCTTTGAAAATGGCGGACAAGGTACGCCGCCAGCTAACAGTTCGATGCCTTTCCATTTTCCGGCCGAATAGTGATGCAGGTCGCCTTCTGTAATATTCCAGCGAGGGCGATTGATTCTCAGGGTTTGGCAGGCTGCTGAATCTAACTCGACCAGGCTGGCATGCTCGAAACCCGCCTGTTCCAGGCCGAGGGCTTGCCCACCTGCGCCAGCGCATATTTCCAACGATGAAAGCCCCACTTTTCTCTCCGGCAGTTTTAGAATTTATAACGCATTTTACAATTTTTTGCACAGCATGGCTCAAGTTCCGCACATGCTTTCCTCTACGGTTTAGAGATGGATTCATCTACCCCATGTGAGACACTTTTGACCAGTTTAAAGCGACCTATAGTGCAGGCTTGACCCGCCCAGCTCAACGCTGCATTACTCGCACCGTATGCAATGGGCATACCCATCACGAGCTATTGTTAATGCATGATTTTGTTGGTATTGTGGCGTTCGCATTTCAGCATTGGCGCAAGAAAATTGTAGTGCAGTAAATATTTAACTTCTGCGCCCCCTGAATCAACCGAGCCAGCCCCTATTGATTCAGGCATCTTCTTCAAGTTTGGTTTTTCATTAATGGAGGCCGTAACATGAAAGACGCATTTATCGCTGCAATACATGCAAAACAGAAAGTATTACTGACATTCCACTCCAAAGAAGATCATGGCACCCTGGTACGAACATGTGCCCCTATGGACTACGGCCCAAGCCGTCATGCAAGTGACAAGAGCGACCGATTTCACTTTTGGGATTACGACAGTGATAAAAAAAGGCACACATTAAGTTTACCCCCTAGCCAAATCGTTAAAATGGAAGTCCTTGATAAGAAATTTAGTCCAGCGGAGTTCATCACGTGGAATGTGGCGGCAAATCCCTGGTTCGTGCCAAGAGATTGGGGGGAATATTCATAATCTGTTTCTCCAGCCAAAAGCACTGGTCTTTGGGTAGCTCTATACATTCTTCCTTTTGGGGATTGCTTCCTCCAAAGGAAAGCAACCAAGTAGTGCCTTCTTCAGAGCGCACTTCTATAACTATTGGAGGGTTACCCATTTTTCACCTCCTTCCTCCCCACCACCCTCCGATACTGCGCCACTATCGAAGCCCGCCTTTCAAAATTCACGAGTTTGTAGACATACCTTTTGCTGACCTCGAATTTCTCCGCGATTTCTCCGGCAGGCATGCCTTCTTCCTTTAGCTGGCGGACGAGGTCTATTTCGTGGTCGCTGAGTTTTGCCCTGCCGTGGGTTTCGCCTATGCGTTTGCCGTATTCGCCGATTTGTATGAGTGTTGGTTTGTTCATGGTTTTTCTCCGGTTGGTTGCTTCGGTTCTCAAAACTAATCCCCCTTAGTCCCCCTTTTGCAAAGTGGGAGACTGTGCGACGGCGCGCTAAGCGCCGCGCAGGACGCTGAAGTTGGATAGGTGGGTGAGGGTGTTGCCTTTCACGATGATTGTGCCGGTGGCGATTTGCCTGCGGGCGCCGCGCATGAGGTGTTCGGGGGCTTTGGGGCCTAGCCTGGCGTAACGCGCTTCGTTGAAGCTTTCGGTTTTTTTGATGCCGAGGCTG
>JBGPSQ010000206.1:0-4743 GCA_041490205.1 Gallionellaceae bacterium | reverse complement strand
GGCTTGATGGCCTCCGAACTGGAGCCGGACGAGTGGGTGCTGGTGCACGATGCGGCCCGTCCCTGCCTGACCCAGGCGCATTTGTCCCGGCTGTTTGCCGAACTGCGCGACGATGAGGTGGGCGGCATCCTGGCCGTGCCGGTGGCGGATACGCTGAAACGGGCGAATGGCGCAAATCGCATCGCGCACACCGAAGACCGCAACGGTCTGTGGCAGGCACAGACCCCGCAGATGTTCCGCGCCGGGCTGCTGCTGGAGGCGCTGGAGACCGCACCCAACGTGACCGACGAGGCATCGGCCATCGAGGCGCTGGGGCTGCATCCGAAACTGGTGGAAAGCGAGTCCACCAATTTCAAGGTGACTTATCCGCAGGATATTAAATTGGCGGAGTTATTATTAAAAGAAAAGGTGTAGGCCGGGCTCTGCCCGGCATGGTGGGCAGAGCCCACCCTACGCCGATTGCAAGGAAATCCAAATGAGAATCGGACAGGGTTTTGATGTTCACCAACTGGTTGCAGGCCGCAAACTGATTATCGGCGGCGTGGAAATCGCCTACGAAAAGGGGCTGCTCGGCCATTCCGACGCGGACGTGCTGCTGCACGCCATCTGCGACGCGCTGCTGGGCGCGGCTGCATTGGGCGACATCGGCCGCCATTTTGCCGACACCGACGCCAAATACAAGAACATAGACAGCCGCATCCTGCTGCGCGAAACAGCGCGGCTGGTGGCGAACGCGGGCTTCCGCATCGGCAACGTGGATGCCACCATCATCGCCCAGGCGCCGAAAATGGCGCCGCACATCGAAAAAATGGTGGAGAACATCGCTGCCGACCTGGGCATAGCCATGAACGCGGTGAACGTGAAGGCCACCACCACCGAGAAACTGGGCTACACGGGACGCGGCGAAGGAATTGCGGCTGAAGCTGTGGCATTGCTGCTGGTAGCCTGATGCGCATATTGGCACTGGAAACATCCACCGAATACTGTTCCGTCGCGCTGTGGCAGGACGGGGTGGTGAGCGACCGTTGCGAACTGGCCGGGCAGAAGCATTCCGTGATGCTGATTCCCATGCTGGATAGCCTGTTGCGTGAAGCGGGCGTGAAGCTGGTGGATATGGATGGCATCGCCTTCGGCGCGGGCCCCGGCTCCTTCACCGGTGTGCGCATCGCCTGTAGCGCGGCGCAGGGGCTGGCGCTGGGCGCGGAAAAGCCCGTGATTGGCATCTGCACGCTGCAAGCCCTGGCGCAGGTCTCGGGGCATGACCGGGTGATCGCCGTGCTGGATGCGCGCATGGCCGAGGTATATTACGCGGCCTATGAAAAACGCAAAGGTGCATGGCTGACGGTCTGCGAACCATGCCTTTGCCTGCCCCAGAATGCGCCCGCTGTCGAAGGGGGCGATTGGTTCGGAACGGGCAGCGGGTTCATCGCGCACGGCGAGGCTTTGCGTGCGCGCCATGCCGCCAATCTTGCGGGCGTGGATGAAAAAGCAGTGCCCCAGGCCGCCGCCATCGCGCAGCTCGCAGCACCCCTGTTTGCCGCGGGGCGCGGAGTAGATGCGGCGGATGCCATGCCGCTCTACCTGCGCGACAAAGTGGCGCTAAAAACCAGCGAGCGATGATGGCAGCCATGCTCAGCCTGCGTGACATGGATTATGGGGACATCGATGAGGTGATGCGCATCGAAAACAGCATCTATCCCTACCCGTGGACAACTGGCAATTTCATCGACGCGCTGGATTCCGGTTATACATGCATGGTGGCGGAGCTGGATGACGCAATGGTCGGTTATGCGGTGCTGATGCCTGCCGTGGACGAGGCGCACCTGCTGACCATCGGCATAGCCGCCGGCCACCAGCGCAAGGGAATGGGCGAAGAGGTGCTGGGGCGAATGGCCGCGATGGCGCGTGATTCCGGGATCCGCCGCATCATTCTGGAAGTGCGCCCCTCCAACACCCCTGCCCTGTCGCTATACCGCAAGTGCGGGTTCCGCCAGATCGGCTTGCGGCGCGGCTATTATCCGGCGGACAATGGCGGGCGCGAGGATGCCATTGTGATGGAATTAATATTGTGAACCGGGAAGAAGCCGTATTGCGCGAACTTAACCTCTACCCGCTGTGGAAACGGCGCGGAGGAGACAGCACGCCTGCCGATGCGCCTATTGAACCTGCGACGCAGGAACAGGCCATATCCGCACAGCCGGTTGAAATGGTTGCCGCACCTGCCGTGACTGGCGCTGCCTATGAACGAAAGGAAACTATCGGCAAGCTTCCCTGGCCGGAACTGAAAGAAATGGTGCGCGATTGCACCGCATGCAAGCTGCGCGCGGGCTGCAAGCAAACGGTATTCGGCGTGGGAGACGAAAAGGCGGACTGGCTGTTTGTCGGCGAAGGCCCGGGAGCCGACGAGGATGCGCAGGGCGAGCCATTCGTGGGACAGGCAGGCAAGCTGCTCGACAACATGCTGATCGCCATCAAGCTCAAGCGCGGCAAAAATGTTTATATCGGCAACATCGTCAAATGCCGCCCGCCCGGCAACCGCACCCCGGAAGCCGACGAAATCGCCACCTGCCTGCCCTATTTGCAACGGCAGATCGCCCTGATCCAGCCGAAAATCATCGTGGCGCTGGGCAAGACGGCCGCCACCTCCCTGCTGGGGCGCGACACAACGTTGGGTTCACTGCGCGGTCAGGTGCATGATTTCCACGGCACGCCGCTCGTCATCACCTATCACCCCGCCTACCTGCTGCGCACTCCGCAGGACAAGGCCAAGGCATGGGAAGATTTGTGTCTTGCGGTGAAAAACAAAGGTTGAAAGACAAATTTGTTCAGACCGTTAATTCCGTTCAGCCATTAGGATTCAAATCATGTCGACCGTAAAAATAATCATTGATGGGCTTGTCGCATTCGGAACATTGGCTGTCGCGGTTATGGCGATCTGGGGCGAAAAAGTGAGGTCTTGGCTTGCGCCTCCAAAGCTCATTATTGTTCCACATACGCCGCACGGTGATCCTACCCAATTAACCATGGAAGGGGCTGTTAACCCAGGTGGTGGCCAGCGGGCGATGTACTTCCACCTAAAGGTGGTCAATCTCCGCACATGGCTTACTGTTGAGAATTGTCGTATTCTGTTAAAAGGTATAAGTCGTCGAGGGCCGGACGGAAAATTCCATCCAGTGCCGATGGCAGTTCCACTCCAGTTCGTCTGGGCACCCGCAGAAGCTACGCCTCCGCAGGTCACTATCACAAAGGAGCAAATACTTGACTTTGGAATGCTGGTGGAGGGCACCTCAAAGTTCATACCAATTCTTTATAGCCACTCTAATAATTTTCAGGGGTTCGTTGAGAAAGGGCAGGCCGTGCGTTATTTCCTCGAGATTGACGCATCGAATTTTGCCTCCCCACACCCGCAAGTTTTCGAGGTCGCTTGGGACGGTGAGTGGGACTTCGAACCGGAAAAGATGCAGCATCATCTTCGGCTCACCGAGATACGCTAACTAAAGTTTGTAGGATGGGTGGAGCGGAGCGATACCCATCATTTCCTCCAGTCTTGCTGTTGGGTATCGCTCCGCTCCACCCAACCTACTCATTTCCGCTTTCCTGCAGCGCCAATGGCTGCTTCGGGGCACATTGCTGAAATCAGCGTACGTCCGCTTGGCGATGTACGCTTACAAAACAGAATTCGATTCCGCGCGCTTTACAAAAAGCTTGACGTGAACCATAGAATCTTTCCAGAAGCGAAATTACAGGGACACCCATCTGTTTTGAGTGGCGAAACGGGACATCTCGCATCAATCAATCTGTCACGCCGACAACACAATTCCTGATTGAAGAAAGGCTAAAAGAAAGCGGCGAATTGAGGGACTATGTCTTCCCTTTATCCTGGTCGTGCCCGTGTACCTTGTACAGCACGCCCATGATGCCTGACAGCAGCAGGCCAAAGATAGTCACAATCACATACAGGTTCAAATCGAGCATTTCCATCCCGGAATAGAGCAGCAGCATGAGGAATATGCTGAGGTTCTCGTTGAAGTTCTGTACCGCGATGGAGCTGCCCGCGCCCATCAGCAAGTGGCCGCGATGCTGCAGCAGGGCATTCATCGGCACCACGAAATAGCCCGCCATGCCGCCGATGGCGAGCAACAGTACCACGGCAAGTGCCGTGCTTTTCACCGGGATCAGCACCAGCACCAGCAGGCCCATGCCTATGCCCATCGGCAACACTTTCACCGCATGCTCCAGTTTCACAAAACGCGCCGCAAGCACCGCCCCGATTGCGATGCCCACCGCCACTGTTGCGGTGAGGTTCGCCCCCTCGCTCTTGGTGTAGTGTAGCGCGTAGGCCGCCCAGGCCAGGATCAGCAGTTGCAGCGTGCGGCCCGCTCCCCAGAACAGCGTGGTCACCGCAAGCGAAACTTGCCCCAGCGGATCCTTCCACAGCAGCCTGAAACAGTGGGCAAAATCCTTCAACAAGAACACCGGGTCGCGGCTCAAAGGCTTGTGGTCCACCGCCACGCGGGGAATGTAAAGGTTGAACAAGGCTGCCACGACGTAGATCAGGCCGATGATCGCCATGGCCAGTTTGGGCGGGGTGTCTATGCCGGTATCGATGAAGGGCACGTCCCACAGGTTCAGCAATATTACGGAGACATGCGGGTTGATCAACACCCCTCCGAACACCGTGCCGAGTATGATGGCCGCGACAGTCAGCCCTTCCATCCAGCTATTCGCCGCCACCAGCTTTTG
>JBGPSQ010000205.1:0-4768 GCA_041490205.1 Gallionellaceae bacterium | reverse complement strand
GTCAGGTAGACCAGCGGCTGATCCACGAAATCCCAGGCGTGCGCATGCTGTTCGTTGAGATAACCCAGCCCGGAAAAAAAGCGGCCAAACTTGAGGGATAAACCGCCTCCCAGGCCGGTGGTTTGCACATAGCCGTTCTCGACCGTGATGCCGCCGCCGGGCGCAAGCGAAAAAGTGCCCACCCCGCGAAACTGCGGGTCGATGTCGGCGGTTATGCCGAGCTCTGACTCCTTCAGGCTGAAGCCCTTGGTGTGTCCATTGTTGTTCGGCGAAAGGACAAAGCCGGTCGCGGGCAGGCCCGGGTCGCGCTGCAGGTTGCCGTAGGTGCCGGAAAGGATCAGCGAAACATCCGGGTTGAAAGCATTCGACCCGGCATGCGGCTGCTCGTTCTTTTGCTGCTGCTCCAGTTGCCGCACCCGTTCGCTCAGGGTGCGCAGGTCTTCATTGCCAGCCGTAGGTAGGGCATCTGCCGCGCTGGCGCATAGCGGCATGAGTAACGACACGCATAAAGCGGTGCGCTTGAACATAAACATTCCTCCAAAAATTCACCCTGCCCGTGCAGGCAGGAGGTTAAGCGATGTTCCGGAGGGAATGAGGCGGGCCGCGCGCAGCGGCGGCAAGAACGTGAATGGAACGGAAAGAAATGGCGGGTGGCGGCAACTCCTCACCGGTGACGGCGGCCAAGCTAAAATCATGAGTGCCGACACCGAGCGCACTGTCCAGTTGCGCGTAAGCGGCGCATTGCTCGCAGGCCGGGGAATGCGGTGCCTGTTTGTCATGCTGGCTGGTTTGCTCGAAAGCATGGCCAAGCGCGTGCGCCGCCCCGCCCTGCTGCGCAAAGAGCAGGGCAAAGGCAAGGAAAAGCGGCAGAAACGGGCGGGACAATGGCATGGTGGGACACACCTTAACAAAGAAAGGCGGAACGGGCAACCTCGACCTCTGGGAGGCGGTCAGCGTGATTACCACTAGCGGCTGCTCCTCGGCCTAAGCAGTCAATGCGCCATGTATTGAAATCGGGCAGCTTAGCTGACCAAAGGAGACATCAACGCTGAAGCTCTCCTGCCGCTATGGTGCGCCAGCGGAATAGCGGTCAGGCGGGGCGCCTTGTTAGGCCGCTGATTGCTACTTGCTGCCTGGCCCATCAAGGAATCGCAGGGCTGTAGAGGTGAATGGACCGCGGAATCATAAATAGGAGCGTGGTCGCCACCAGGAATAATCCATAACGCCGCATCCGGTATGGAACGGTAGATGCTTACAGGAATATCAACGGGGAAAAAGCGGTCGCGATCACCGTGCACAACGAGCGTACGAGCTGTAATGGTTGATAAACTTTGTGCAGTGAAATTCATATCGTCGTAGTTTTCGTGTAACGCGTTGAACTGTGTAATGAGTTGACGAATCTGTTCATCACCGCGTTTTGCGCACTCCCGATACATCTCTTGCACTTGTTGGGGCATGGTGCCAAACGAAGCTCCGCGCATTATGGCCCTTGCCTGATCGGGGAAATGGGAAGTTGCACTGATTAATACCATTGAGTCGATGCGCTTGGGTTGGCTCGTTGCCATGTGAAGTAGCGTCATCCCGCCAGAGCTGATGCCCATAGCCGAGAAGTGACCAATCCCCAACTTTTCAAGCAAGAGGAACACGTCACTGGCCGCTTCCCGATGTGTGAACTTGTTCTCGGGATTGGTGGAGTGACCATGGCCACGCAGATCCACGACGATAAGTCGATGGCGCTCTGAGAGCTTGGCGGTAAAGGGATGCCAGTTCTGTGCACAACCGCCAAACCCATGCAAGAGCACCAGGGGCTTTCCGACTCCGTACTCCTCGTAGTACATCTCAATGTTGTTGATTTGAACGGTATGCCCGCAAGTGGTTGTCTGTTTGGGAGCGTACGTCGTTGTCATGGGTGTGCCTCTCAAATGCGCGACAAGGTGAACAGCGGCCGAACACCTATTATATTATGCGGATGCAATTGAACGTTAGAGATGTCGGATTTAAGCTACTCAGCGGACGTAACGTAGCGCGGTAGGATGGGTGGAGCGCAGCGATACCCATCTACGCCTTTGCATTATTCACCAACTTTCTCGCTCGCCGCAATTCACCTCCACGTTTGCGTCACCCGCCCAATCAACCGGTAAAATCCCGGCTGCGACAAATCGGTGAAATGACGAGTGCGGCCAATCCGAGACCCGTTTTACATAGCCATGCTTGACGGGATTAATGTGGATGTAATCCACGTGCCGCGCAAAATCCTGCTCGTTCCGTATCATATGCTCCCAATAGCGGCGCTGCCATATGCCGCGCTCCCCCTTGGAAATGCGGCTTGCCGTGCGCTTTTCCTCGTCGGGCAGCTTGCGTGAAAACTCGGTCTTGAGCAATCGCCAGCGTGTGGAAAAATCCGCATCACCTGGCGGTAATGTCCAGATCACGTGCAGGTGGTCCGGCAAGATGGCAATGGCTTCGGTTGTGTATGGATGCCGCTCTTGCACATATTGAAACGCGGCTCTCAGCAGCCCGATGTGTTCGGTAAGCAGTGCCTCGCGCCGGTCGGCGAGGTTGACCGTGAAAAAGTAAGTAGCCCCGGCAATGTTCGCGCGTCGGTAATTGGTCATGTGTCAGCAGATCGTGCTTGATGGGTAGCTGTGCTCCACCCGTTTACGCTTGCTGTTCTTCGGTGTGCCCTGATGGGTATCGCTGCGCTCCACCCATCCTACCGCACTAATCTACGCCCGCCCATTGAGGGGCGTCAAGGCGCGTTTAGCATAATCTAAAGTCCGGCTTCCCGGCTTTCCCCCTCGCCCCGTGTTAAAATCCTCCTTGAAGCTGGCCAGACAGTCGCCGCGCACAGCAGCAGGTGCGGGGAGGAAAGTCCGGGCTCCAGAGAGCAGGATGCCGGTTAACGGCCGGACACCGTGAGGTGATGGAAAGTGCCACAGAAAATACACCGCCGATGGCCGCGCAAGCGGCACAGGTAAGGTTGAAATGGCGAGGTAAGAGCTCACCGCGCTGGTGGCAACATCAGCGGCAGGGTAAACCCCATCCGGAGCAAGACCAAATAGGCAGGCAATGGCGTGGCTCGCGCCGCCTGCTGGTAGGTTGCTTGAGCGTCAGGTAACGAAACGCCTAGAGGAATGACTGTCCACGACAGAACCCGGCTTACCGGCTGGCTTCACTTTATTTCCTTGGGAAACACCGATTAAGCCCGTTCGCCCTGAGCGTGTCGAAGGGCCAGCAGGCTAACACGCTGAATGTTAAGCCTCCTCCATTCATGGTTCGACAAGCTCACCACGAACGGAGGACTTTATCGGCGTTTCCCTTACAATTTTTCCAGTTGCTGCTTGGCATATGCCGCCCGGTTCCCGGTGGGCGCGAGGGCCAGGTATGCCTGGAAGGCTTTGCTGGCGCTATCCGATTCGCGCAATTGGACACAGGCGTCGCCCAGGTTGAGGTAGGCGATGGCGCGCGAGGGGTCCATCTTGATGGTTTTTTCAAACCACAGTTTGGCTTCCTTGTATTTGCCTTGTTTGAAAAACACAAATCCCAGGTTGTTGGCGGCCAGCGCGAAATCGGGCCGCAGCTTGAGCGCCTCGGCCAATTCCGATTCCGCGGCGGCGTAGTTTTTTTCCTTGTATAGCCGCAGGGCATGGTCATGGGCGCGCTGCGCCATCTGCCGGGTGGAAACCAGCACCGGGGGCGGCGGGGCCAGCTTGCGGCTGCCGCCTTGCAGGTCTTTCACCATCACCGCGGAAGCTGCGGCCGGGGTGTCGGCAGGGGACGCGGGCAGCGCCGCGTCGAGCTTGTTGTTGAGCGCGATGGCATCGCCCGGAAGCTGCGCCGTTTGTTCGTTGAGGTATTCGTTCTCACCGGGCAATTCGAAGACGAATTCCCCGCCCTGCGATCCGGGCAGGCTGCCGAAGGCCGGGGTTTGCTGCGACACGACGGCCACGGCAGGCGCGACATAGGCGGCCAGCTCGGTTGCGGTGATGATGCCGTCGCCGTTCAGGTCGGCCTTGCCGGCCAGTCCCTGCAGCAAGGTCCAGGTGAAAATGGAATGTCCGTTCGGGCCGCCGTCCGCCACCATCTGGTCGGCGCCGCCGGCGGTCAGCATCTGGCGGCCTATGCGCCGGGAGTTGTCGCGCATGTAAGCGGAGGAATTTGCGCCGCGCGCCAGACCCAGCCCGCTGTAACAGGCATCCGTTACGAAAAAGATGTGTTTGGCGGGCAGGCTTTCGGCGATGTTCTGGATTTCGGTCATCGGGATGGCGTCCGTCGCGAACTGTTCGGGATCGGAATCATACGGGACGAGGTATCCCAGTTCTCTCCCGGATGAGAGGGTGCGGGTGGCGCCGTGCCCGGCGAAAAAGACGAAGACCCGGTCATCCCGTTTGATGCCGCCGTGCAGCAGCTTGTTGTGGAAAACGGAGAGGATGCCGTTGCGCGTGGCATCCTGGTTCATCAGGGAAAACACATGGTCGGCGGGAAAACCCAGCCGTTCGACCAGCAGGTCGCGGACGGCGGTTGCGTCGTTCGCGGCATAGCGCAACTTGGGCCATTTCGGGTAATCGTCCACCCCGATCACGATGGCCCAAGACTTGTTGTAGCCGCCTGCAATCTTGGCTTTTTCCGGGATGCCCTGTGCGGGTTTGCTGGCCCGGAAAATGCTGCCGTCCCACCCGGCGAACTGGTAGCCTTCCGCCACCAGTTGATCCAGGATGAGGGGCAGCGCCTTGATCGAGCGCTCGTGGGTGTCGTGGAACAGGATGAT
>JBGPSQ010000204.1:0-4774 GCA_041490205.1 Gallionellaceae bacterium | reverse complement strand
TAGTTGATGGTCTCGGGCTTTTTAACTTCGCCGTAGGACCAGGAACGGATTTTTTCCGGGGAGGCGAGGCCGATCTTGATCGTATCGAACTCTTCCTTCTGCGTAACCTGCTTGAATAAATCCAGCAATGCTCTCATGTATGACTCCTATTCGCCTTGTGCCCGTGCGGTTCAGTAACGATCCATGTCCATGTCAATGCCCAATGACCTGATTTCCTTCATCAGTACATTGAATGACTCCGGCATGCCCGCGTCAATCTTGTGCTCGCCCTTGACGATGCTTTCGTAAACCTTGGTACGTCCGGCCACGTCGTCCGACTTGACCGTGAGCATTTCCTGCAAGGTGTAAGCCGCTCCGTACGCTTCCAGCGCCCAGACTTCCATTTCGCCGAAACGCTGGCCGCCGAACTGCGCCTTGCCGCCCAGCGGCTGCTGGGTAACCAGGCTGTAAGGTCCGGTGGAGCGCGCGTGCATCTTGTCGTCCACCAGGTGGTGCAGCTTCAGCACATGCATGTATCCCACGGTCACCGTGCGGTCGAAAGTCTCGCCGGTGCGGCCGTCGATCAGGTTGATCTGGCCGGAAGCTGGCAAGTCAGCCAGTTCAAGCATGTACTTGATTTCCTCCTCGCTGGCACCGTCAAACACCGGGGTGGCGAACGGTACGCCGCCCTTCAGGTTGCGGCACAGCTCGAGAATCTCTGCATCGCTGAACGATGCCAGTTCAACGGTTTTGCCGTTGTTGTTATAGATTTTTTCGAGCAGCTTGCGGATATCGGCGATCTTGGCCTGCGCATCCAGCATCAAGCCGATCTTCTTGCCCAACCCCTTGGCTGCCCAGCCCAGGTGGGTCTCCAATATCTGCCCGACGTTCATACGCGACGGCACACCCAGCGGGTTGAGCACGATGTCCACCGGCGTGCCATCGGCCATGTGTGGCATGTCTTCCACCGGCACGATGCGCGACACCACACCCTTGTTGCCGTGGCGGCCCGCCATCTTGTCGCCGGGCTGCAGGCGGCGTCTTACCGCCACATAGACCTTGACCATCTTCTGTACGCCGGCTTGCAGTTCGTCGCCCTGGGTCAGCTTGCGTTTCTTCAGTTCAAACGCCGCATCAAACTCAGCACGCTTCTGCGCCAAACCTTCCTTTACCTGCTCCATTTGGGCGGATGCTTCTTCATTGCCCAAGCGGATGTCGAACCACTGGTGGTGCTCGATGCTGGACAGGTAATCCTTGGTCAGCTTGCTGCCCTTGGCCAGTTTTTTCGGCCCGCCGTTGGCGACCTTGCCCATCAACAGCTTTTCCAGGCGTGCAAACACGTCGGCCTCGACAATGCGCATCTGGTCAGTCAAGTCCTTCCTGTAGCGGTTCAGTTCATCGTCGATGATCTGCTGTGCGCGCTTGTCGCGTTGCAACCCCTCGCGGGTAAATACCTGCACGTCTATCACGGTTCCGGAAATTCCTGCCGGCACGCGCAGCGAGGTGTCTTTAACATCCGACGCCTTCTCGCCGAAAATCGCGCGCAGCAGTTTTTCTTCCGGGGTCAGTTGGGTTTCGCCCTTGGGCGTGACCTTGCCCACCAGCACGTCGCCCACGCCGACTTCCGCGCCGATATGCACAATGCCGCATTCGTCCAAGCGCGCCATCTGGCCTTCCGACAAGTTGGGGATGTCGCGGGTGATTTCTTCCGCACCCAGTTTGGTGTCGCGCGCCACCACGGTCAATTCCTCGATATGGATGGAGGTAAAGCGGTCCTCGGACACCACGCGCTCGGAAATCAGGATCGAGTCTTCGTAGTTGTAGCCGTTCCATGGCATGAAAGCCACGAGCATGTTCTGCCCCAGCGCCAGTTCGCCCATGTCGGTGGATGCACCGTCGGCGATCACGTCGCCGCGGGCGATCACATCGCCCACCCTGACCAGCGGACGCTGGTTGATGTTGGTGTTCTGGTTGGAACGGGTGTATTTGGTCAGGTTGTAGATATCCACGCCGACTTCGCCAGCGGTGGTTTCGTCGTCGTTGACGCGAACCACAATACGGCCTGAATCCACGTAATCCACACGTCCGCCGCGCCACGCTTGCACTGCCGTGCCGGAGTCTACCGCCACGGTGCGCTCGATGCCGGTGCCGACCAAGGCCTTTTCAGCGCGCAGGCAGGGTACGGCCTGGCGTTGCATGTTGGCACCCATCAGCGCGCGGTTCGCGTCGTCATGCTCCAGGAACGGGATCAGCGAAGCAGCCACCGACACGACCTGGGCGGGAGCCACGTCCATGTATTCGATCTTGTCCGGCGTGGCCAGCACGAATTCGTTGTGCTGACGTGAAGATACGATATCGCTGGTGAAGTGTCCCTTCTTGTCCAGGTCGGCGTTCGCTTGAGCGATGGTGAACTTGCCCTCTTCGATCGCGGACAAATACTCCACATCGTCAGTGGCACGGCTCTTGACTACCTTGCGATACGGCGTTTCGATGAAGCCGTATTCGTTGGTACGCGCATACAGGGCCAGCGAGTTGATCAGGCCGATGTTCGGGCCTTCCGGCGTTTCAATCGGGCACACGCGGCCATAGTGAGTCGGATGCACGTCGCGCACTTCGAAGCCTGCGCGTTCGCGGGTCAAACCGCCAGGTCCCAGCGCGGAAATACGACGCTTGTGCGTCACTTCCGACAGCGGGTTGGTCTGGTCCATGAATTGCGACAATTGCGAGGAACCGAAGAATTCCTTCACCGCTGCCGAAATCGGCTTGGCGTTGATCAGGTCCTGAGGCATCAGATTGTCGGCTTCGGCCTGGCCCAAGCGTTCCTTCACAGCACGCTCGACACGCGCCAGACCGGCGCGGAACTGGTTCTCGGCGAGTTCGCCCACGGCACGCACGCGGCGGTTACCCAGGTGGTCGATGTCGTCTATCTCGCCACGTCCATTGCGCAGGTCAACCAGTATGCGGATGACCGCCACGATATCCTCGTTGGACAGGATGCCGGAACCGGTCAGCTCTTCGCGCCCGACGCGGCGGTTGAATTTCATGCGGCCAACGGAGGACAAGTCATAGCGTTCCTCGCTGAAGAACAGGCCGTTGAACAGATTCTCCACCGCATCTTCGGTGGGCGGTTCGCCGGGGCGCATCATGCGGTATATCGCCACGCGCGCCGTCCACAGGTCGGTAGTCTCGTCAGTGCGCAGGGTCTGCGAAACATAGGCACCGCGATCCAGATCGTTGACGTAGAGCGTGTTGATTTTGCTGATGTCTGCCGCTTGCAGCCTGCCCAGCAGGGTTTCGGTGATCTCGTCGTTGGCGTTGGCAATGATCTCGCCGCTATCGGTGTCCACCACGTTGTGCGCCAGCACGCGCCCGATCAGGAAATCGTTTTCCACCGCCAGTTTGTGGATGCCTGCTTCTTCCATTTCGCGGATGTGACGAACGGTGATGCGTTTGTCCTTGGCCACGATCACCTTGCCGCCCTTGCCGACAATGTCGAACCGCGCGATTTCGCCACGCAGGCGTTCCGGCACCACTTCAAACTGAATGCCCTTCTTGCCGAGGTGGAAGGTGTCGAACTCGAAGAACATGGCCAGAATTTGTTCCGGCGTATATCCAAGCGACTTTAGCAGGATCGTGACCGGCATCTTGCGGCGGCGGTCGATACGGAAATACACATAGTCCTTGGCATCGAATTCAAAGTCGAGCCAGGAACCGCGATAAGGAATGACGCGCGCAGAAAACAACAGCTTGCCCGAGCTATGCGTTTTGCCGCGGTCATGCTCGAAAAACACGCCAGGCGAACGGTGCAGCTGCGACACGATGACGCGCTCCGTTCCATTGATCACAAAGGAGCCGGTGTGGGTCATCAGGGGTATTTCGCCCATGTAGACTTCCTGCTCCTTCACCTCCTTCACCGTCGGCTTGGAGGCTTCCTTGTCGAGCAGGGTCAGGCGCACGCGAGCGCGCAGGGGCGAGGCATAGGTCAGGCCGCGTTGCTGGCATTCCTTAACGTCGAACGGCGGCATGCCCAATTGAAAGCTGACGAAATCCAGGCGCGCAAATTTGTTGTGGCTCTCGATCGGGAAAATGCCGTTGAACGCGGCTTGCAATCCCTGGTTCTTGCGCTGTTCTGGCGCGACATAAGCTTGCAGGAAATCACTATATGATTCCAATTGCGTGGACAGCAAAAACGGCACCGGCAGCGCGCCGATGCGCTTAGCGAAACTCTTGCGGATACGTTTTTTTTCGGTAAACGAATAGTTCATGACATCTCCACGACTGGGGTAAAAGACAAGGGGCAGCAAGCGCAAATGCACTCGCTGGCCGTTGGCTTTTAAATAGGGCAAATAAACCTGCTGCGCGACCCCTGTACCGGATCGCGCAGCAGATTCATGCCATCATGCAAAAGCGGCAAAAGGCTGACGGAACACGCCAGCCTTCCGACACCAACAACGATTACTTGATCTCGGCAGTTGCGCCTGCTTCGGTGAGCTGCTTCGCGATGGAATCAGCATCAGCCTTGTTGACACCTTCCTTGACGGGCTTCGGTGCGCCGTCTACCAAGTCCTTGGCTTCTTTCAGGCCCAGGCCGGTAATTGCACGCACCACCTTAATCACGTTTACCTTCTGGTCGCCAGCGGCCTTCAGGATCACGGTGAACTCGGTTTGCTCGACAGCTGCTGCACCGCCACCGGCTGCACCGCCACCGGCTGCAGGAGCGGCCATAGCGGCTGCGGATACGCCGAATTTCTCTTCAATTGCCTTCACCAGCTCGTTGAGTTCCAGCACAGACATG
>JBGPSQ010000203.1:0-4818 GCA_041490205.1 Gallionellaceae bacterium | reverse complement strand
GGTGTAACGCATCGCCGCCGCGTTGTCGCCGTCCACCGAACCGAAGTTGCCCTGGCCGTCTATCAGCGGGTAGCGCAGGCTGAAATCCTGCGCCATACGCACGATGGTGTCATATACCGCCGTGTCGCCGTGCGGGTGGTATTTACCGATCACGTCGCCGACGATACGTGCCGATTTTTTGTAGGCTTTGTTCCAGTCGTTGGAAAGCTCATGCATGGCAAACAGCACCCGGCGGTGCACCGGCTTGAGGCCATCGCGCGCATCGGGCAGCGCACGGCCCACGATGACGCTCATCGCATAATCCAAATACGACTTGCGCATCTCCTCTTCAAGGCTTACCGGCAGGGTTTCTTTGGCGAATTGTTCCATGTATGGCTATACCCGAAAAAAGCAATAAAAACAGCCCGTGATTTTACCATGCCGCACCCTGCCGACCCAAACATAATTCCCTTCGGCAGCCAGCGCAGGCAATGCCCGGAAGACCATCGGAGATGCGCCCTCCAACCAACATCGATGCACGTTCTTTTTTGGCGGGATACCACGTAACCAACTGGAATTATTAATTAAATACCAGGAGCGTTGCGCAATTCCAACACGAATTCCTGCTGTTTCGATTTTACCCAAGAGGGCTTCGGGTAGAATTCCCTTACCGCAGCGACATGCGGCGATCAATTCAAGGAGATTTCCATGGGTCATCATCACGCGCAGCACGCTTTGCATCTGAAAACGCTGGCCAAAGATTCCGGTGCAACAGGGCCGAAAAACGATTCGTGGCAAGTTAAGCTTAATGACCCCGCCATTTCCGTCATGACGGATTTTCGCGAGCGCGCATTTTTCAAGGTTGACCCTGACGAGCACATAGACGAAGCCCTGAAGAAGATGCGCCATGCCGGGTTGCGCGCCGCATTCGTGATGGAGAAACACGGCGACAAGATGCTGGGCATGATCACCGCATACGACATCATGGGTGAAAAGCCGCTGCGCTTCATGCAAGCCAGCAGCGTCGGGCACAATGACGTGCTGGTCGCGGACGTAATGGAAGGCCTGGGGGAAATTGCCACCCTCGATATACGCGAACTGGAGCACGCCTCTGTCCAATCCATCCTCGACGTGCTGCAAAAATCCGGCCGCACCCACCTGCCGGTGATGGAATATGCTGAGGGGGAGCCCCCTCACCTGCGCGGCCTCATCTCGTCATCCAAGGTTTTGCGTCTGACCGAAGACAGCCGCAGGGCGGCTCAAGCCAAGTAACAATAGGCCGGGCGCGCCGACCATGAAGTTTGCGCGGTCGCTGGCACTGCGCAAGGTGCAGGCCCCGGCTGGCAATCCATCGCCGGTTTTGCTACATTCGGCACCCATGCTCACACCAAGCACATGCCCACGATAGCCCAGCCATGACCAACGCCGACCCGATAGAACTGGAGAAATTCAGTCAGCTTGCCCATCGCTGGTGGGATTCGACCAGTGAATTCAAGCCGTTGCACGACATCAACCCGCTGCGGCTGGAATACATCGACCGCATCGCACAACTCTCCGGGAAATCCGTGCTTGACGTGGGCTGCGGCGGCGGCATTCTGGCCGAAAGCATGGCGGATAAAGCCAGGGTCACGGGCATAGACCTCGGCGACAAGGCTCTGCAGGTCGCAAAATTGCACCTGCTGGAAAGCGGCAGGCATGTGGATTACCGCAAGGTTGCCGTGGAAGATTTGGCGGCGGAACAGCCTGGTCAATACGATGTGGTTACCTGCATGGAGATGCTTGAGCATGTGCCCGACCCCGCCAGCACGGTGCGCGCCTGCGCAGAGCTGGTGAAGCCCGGCGGCCATGTGTTTTTTTCGACGCTAAACCGCAATCCGAAGTCCTACCTGTTCGCGGTGATCGGTGCGGAATACCTGTTGAACCTGCTGCCGCGCGGCACGCACGATTACGCCAAATTCATCAAGCCGTCCGAGTTGGCCCAGTTTTGCCGCAACGCCGGGCTGGACATATCCGGCATCACCGGCTTGAGTTACAACCCGATCTCCAAGGTGTACTCCTTGGGCAAGGATACGGACGTAAATTATATGGTTGCCTGCCGCCGCGAATCTGTATAGCGCCGCAATCAGCCACCCCCACAAACGAATGGCATTTTTAATCAATGAGTAAAGCAGTCCTGTTTGACCTGGACGGCACCTTCGCCGACACTGCGCCGGATCTGGCCGCCGCGCTCAATCACACCCGTGCCACGCGCGACCTGCCGCCCATGCCTCTTGCCGAAATACGCCCCCAGGCATCGCACGGGACGCGCGGCCTGTTCAAGATAGGCTTCAACATCGAGCCGGGGCACCCCGATTTCGAGCCGTTACGCGACATTTTCCTCGACTATTACGCACGCAATATCTGCGTACATACACGGCTGTTCGGCGACACCGCGGAACTTGTCGAGGAACTGGAACGGCGTGGCATGCCGTGGGGCATCGTCACCAACAAGCCCCATCGCTTTACCGTGCCGCTGATGCAGGCGCTGGGGTATGCGGAACGCGCCGCCTGCTTGATCAGCGGAGACACCTGTACTCGCGCCAAACCCTACCCCGACCCGCTGTTCAAGGCCTGCGAAATCATGAGGATCGCCACGAAGGATTGCCTCTACCTGGGGGATGATCTGCGCGACATGCAAGCTGCCCAAGCAGCCGGAATGCGCGGTATCATAGCCAACTACGGCTACATCGGTGAAGACGCATCCGTGGAAAACTGGCAAGCGCAAGGCAGCATTGATTTCCCATCTGAACTATTGCAGTATTTGGGGAACCCTGTATAAGCCCTCCTCAACTTACTTTATTGTGCACAGTCCCGCCTTAATTCAATTCGGCGTATAGCGCTCCAAGCGTTATACTCTTAAGGATGGTGCAGTTGAATTAACAACAACTTGCAAGGCCGGAATGGCTCATTGAGCCTGCCGGAAAGTGAAATTGAAGGAACAATATGCGCCCCGCCGCGATATTTAACCGAATTCTACCGTTTATCACCGCAGTCTTGGTCATCATGATCGTGGCATTGCTCGTTTTAGCCATCTACTTTACTTCGGGCAAAGAGTGGATCACCTTCCTTTCCGGCATTCTGATCGCCTCGGTCATTGGCATGGCAAGCCGCGCATCGCACGCGGAATTTATAATCATGCGTCGCACGGCACAGCTGGCATCCCTGAAGGACAAACTGGACGAGGAAGCCGAACTCCACAAAAAGGCCTCCGAAGATCATCGGCGAGCGCTCACTCTGCTGCAACAGACAGAACATGCCTATAGCCGGCTCATCCCGCGCCAACTGGTCAAGCTGCTGGAAAAAGGAAGCATCCTGGACGTTAATCTGGGCGACCATATTGAGCGCAAGCTGACCGTCATGTTCTCGGATATCCGCAACTTTACCCAGTTGTCCGAGAACATGACCCCGCAGGAAAATTTCAACTTCCTCAACTCCTATCTCAAGCAGATGGAGCCCATCATTGCCACGCACCACGGCATCATTGACAAGTACGCGGGCGACTCCATTCTTGCACTGTTTCCGCAAAGCGGAGACAACGCGGTGAGCAGCGCCATTCATATGCTCGAAAAACTGGACGAATACAATGCTGGCCGCGCTCGCGCCGGTTATACCCCCATCCAGATCGGATTCGGCCTCAACACCGGCCTGACCATGATAGGCACCGTGGGCGGAATCAGCCGCATGGAAGGCACGGTCATCGGTGACGCCGTCAACCTGACGGCCCGCATCGAGGAAGCCACCAAGCTTTACCATACCCCACTGCTGATTAGCCAAAGCACGCTTTACGACCTGGACGTCCCCGAAAAATACGACATCCGTTTTCTTGACCGCATCCGCGTGAAGGGAAAAAGGCAGCCGCTATCGCTCTATGAAGTTTTCGACAACGATCCCGTCAAGCTGCGTGACGGCAAACGCTTATCCAAGGCCAAATTCGAGTCGGCAATCGCCCATTATCACCTGAAGGAAATTCCGCGCGCGATAGAACTGTTGAACGAATGCATATTGATGGCGCCCAAAGACATCCCAGCCCGCATCTACCTTACGCGTTGCGAACAATACCAGGCCACTGGACAGCACATCACCACCGGCGAATTGAACAACCACCTGGAATGGAAAGAATTGTTCCAGATCAACATTGATTCGATTGACCAGACGCACAGGCAGCTTTTCACCAAGGTAAACGACCTGATCTCGGCTTTTGCCGCCAAGGATCGCCAGGCGATCCGCATCATATTCGCCTACCTTGCCAGCCACCACGAAGAGAGCGAGGGCGAAGAGGAAAAACTGATGCGCCAATACAATTACCCATTTCTCGAGACCCACTTGCGGGAACACAAGCGCTTCATCAAAAACTTCCTGGAACTCAAGGAGGACACCGATTCGCCCAATTGCGACCTGCCCTACCTTTCATTTCGCACCCAACTCCTGCTGCTCGACTGGTTTACCAGCCATATCGCCAAAATTGACCGCCACGCAGGACGCCACATCTTGAATGCAAGGCAGCAACCATCGGCAGTCGCATAAACCGGGAATGTGCGGACAGGCTTCTTTGCCGCCGCAATTTACTTTTACTATCAACGTTCTTGCGCTATACCAGCGCCGAGTTCAAATAATTCACCAGCGGAACTTTCCCGGCACAACCCACTCTCATACGCTACAATCTGCATAGCTAGTAGCAGACAGAAACCGGGGGCGACCTGGCTTCGACGTGGGTTGCAAAGCAGCGTAGGGCATACCGAGGACCCGCCACCTCGTAAATCAGCTGGAAAACCAATAGTCGCAAACGACGAAAAGTACGCT
>JBGPSQ010000202.1:0-4821 GCA_041490205.1 Gallionellaceae bacterium | reverse complement strand
TATGCCGCGAACTTCGGCGGCGGGCAGGTGGATATCACCAGCGGCAAGTTCGTGTTCTCCACCACCGAGGCCTATTTGATCGAAGACGGCAAAATCACCACCCCGGTGAAAGGTGCCACATTGATCGGCAACGGCCCCGATGCGCTGACCCGCATCAGCATGATAGGCAATGACCTGGCGCTCGATCCCGGAGTGGGCACTTGCGGCAAGGAAGGGCAGAGCGTGCCGGTAGGCGTGGGCCAGCCCACGGTGCGCATAGACGGCTTAACGGTGGGCGGGACGGCTTAACCCGGTTAAGCGTTCCCGATCCCACGTGGCGGCAGGTTGATCTGCTTTGCAAAATCCAGCATGCGCTGGATAGGCTGTACTGCGCACGGGATGATGGCCGGATTCACCTGAATTTCATTCTTGCCCGCTTCCAGCGCTTCCGCCAGATTGAGCAGCCCGTTCATCGCCATCCACGGGCAGTGGCTGCAACTGACGCAATTCGCGCCGTGTCCGGCGGTGGGCGCCTCGAGGAAAATCTTGTCCGGGCACAGGGTGCGCATTTTGTGCAGGATGCCGTTGTCAGTGGCGACGATGAATTCGCGGGCATCGGAAGCCTGCGCGGCCTTGACGAGGTTCGTGGTGGAACCCACCACGTCCGCCAGTTGGACCACGGCGCGCGGAGACTCGGGATGCACCAGAACCTTGGCATGCGGGTGCCTGGCCTTGAGTTCGAGCAGTTCCTGCGCCTTGTATTCATCATGCACCACGCACGAGCCCTGCCATAGCAGCATGTCCGCGCCGGTTTGTTCCTGCACGTATTCACCCAGGTGACGGTCCGGCGCCCACAGGATTTTTTCTCCGCGTTCTTTCAAGTGCCGGGCGATGGGCAAGGCAATCGAACTCGTCACCATCCAGTCGGCACGCGCCTTGACCGCAGCACTGGTGTTGGCATACACCACCACGGTGCGATCGGGATGTTCGTCGCAAAATGCAGCAAATTCATCCACCGGGCAGCCGAGGTCCAGCGAACACTCCGCCCTGAGGTCGGGCATCAGTACCCGCTTTTCGGGATTGAGAATCTTGGCTGTCTCGCCCATGAAGCGCACCCCGGCCACGACGATGGTTTTCGCGAAGTGTTCATGACTGAAGCGGGCCATGTCCAGCGAATCGGAAACAATCCCGCCAGTGGCTTCCGCCAGGTCCTGCAAATCGGCATGCACGTAATAATGCGCCACCAGCACCGCATCCTGCTCCTTGAGCAGGCGCTTGATACGCGCGATCAATTCAGGTTTTTCTTCCGGTTTAGGCTCGCGCGGCTTCTTTGCCCAGGCAATTTCCGTGCTGCACACGGCATGCGCATGGGGATGGTCGTAAGGGATGTTCCGGTCTTGCTCATGCATGGCGCACTCTTTCGGGTAATTGCAAAATCGCCGCGCGGTTGCTGGGCGAAAACACCTTCTCCGCCGCTTCCTGCCAGGGCAGCCACACATGGCTCAAATGCTCGCGCGGAGACAATTGGACAGCAACTTGGCCCGGCAATTCCATGCCGAACACATGTTCCGTGTTATGCGTGGTGCCAGGCGGGTAACGGTGCTTCCACTTGGGGTAGATGTCATAAACATTTTGCCGCTGCCAATCGGTGAGCGCGTAATTCAGGGCATTGAGCCCCGTTTCCTCGCCTACCTCGCGTATCGCCGTATCGCGCAATGTTTCCACTCCATCCCGGCTACCCGTCACGGACTGCCAGTAACCGGGGAAATCCGCGCGCTCCAGCAACAGCACTTCCAGCGAACGAGTGTAGATGACAACGAGGACTGAAACGGGTTGTTTGAATTGCTGAATCATTCAGATACGGATCGAACGGGAGCGGTAACCCTCAGGCAAAGAACGCCCAGAAAGCCTTGTTCTGCATCTCCCAGAAGGCAGAGGCCTCCAGCAGGATATTGGTCAGCGTGTCCTCCTCACCCCCGGCAAGATTGACATCGCGCAATAGCAGCACATAGCCGGGAGCGGGGTGCCAGGACAAATCGCCCAGCGCATCGGAGAGAGCATCCCAGTTATTGCCGAACCACTCCGGTGCTCCGGTCGCCTCGGCCAGCGCCGCCAGCAAGGCGCTCTTGTTGTGCGCGGCGGACAGGTCAATTTCAAACAGCTCAAACCCGGCTTCCCGCGCCGCACTGCGGAGATCGTCCACCGTGCAATTCAGCCGGTATACCCCTGCCTCATGTACATCACGCAGCCGCTTGTGCAGGTTGTTCATGGTCAACGCTCCCCGGTAATGCGCTTGAAAGTCCGGTAATGATCGGCGGTATAGTAGCACTCGGGCCACGGGCCGCACACGATGCGTTGGGGGCCGCGCGTACGCTCGCCCGGCGTTTTGACAGTGTATTCGTGGTAATAGCCGCGCGTTTGCGAAGACAACTGGTGCTCGCGGTTGCTGAAAACCACCCCGTCGCGCGCATACGGAAACGGCCCGCCTTTCTTGATGAGAGCCAGCGTTTCGAGCGCTTCCGGCGGCAGATCCGCCTCGGCGACGGTCTGGATAGCACCGCTGTCATGCGCATGATGATGTCCGTGCGCATGGGCGAGTGGCACGAAAAACAATAATGAGAGAATAAAAAATAGGGCTGATTTTCTTGTCAGTTCCATCTTCTATTCCTCAAGGAAGTAATCAGAGTCGATCTTCTTAATTTTGTATGTCGCTGCGAGGGATACACCGATATTGTGATCGATCATGAGGTTTGCCAATAACGAGCCGTTAATCAGTACCACCTTGTTATCTATGTGGCGGACATACTCCGAAGCCTCTTTGGTAAATTCTGATGTAGTGATAAATACGCCCTTTTTCGCGCGCTGCCCCTGCAAGGCACCGACAAACTTCTGTATTTCGGGACGTCCGACCACTTCCTTCCACCGCTTAGCTTGCAAATAAATCACATCCAAACCCAAACGATCCTCATAAATAACGCCATCAATCCCTTCATCGCCGCTACGTCCAATAGCGCGTCCGGCATCTTGACGTGTGCCGCCATACCCCATATTGACCAGCAACTCAACAACCAGGCGCTCAAAAAAAACAGGTGTGCATGATTTTACGCGTTGCAAAATTTCTTCCGCCAAATCCTTACGTATCGTTTTTGCACCAGTCTCAATCAACTCCTCAGGGGTTTCGTTTTGGTCAGGGATCGGGGAAGCCACATACTGCTGAGCGTCAGGCTGATCTAAATTTTCTCTAAAGGCAACGTATTCGGGAAATTGCTCAAGGAATTTCATATTAATAACAGAAGGTGAAGACTTAAGAATCTCTCGTCCTCTTTCCGTTATTTGAAAATATGCACGCCTTTGCTGACCAATCAGCCCTGCCTTTTTCAAATATGTCTTTGCCCAAGCAATCCGATTATCAAAAGTAGGATAACGCCCGCTCGGTAAAAGCTGTTGCCTCTCTCCTTCTGTCAAACCAAACTCTTTAGCGAGCGATTCAACAGCGTCACGCAAGCAATATTCACGACCATCTCCCACTACTTTCAGTAAAGGCAACATCAAAGTCTGAAAGTCTGGGATGGACATGCATTTATTCTTTCGTGACTTCCACCGTTGTCTGCGTTTGCTGGCGCAGGCGGATGTGCAGTTCGCGCAGTTGCTTTTCATCCACTACGGAGGGCGCATGGGTCAACAGGCACTGGGCGCGCTGTGTCTTGGGGAAGGCGATCACATCACGGATGGATTCGGCGCCGGTCATCATGGTGACGATGCGATCCAGGCCGAAGGCCAGCCCGCCGTGGGGCGGCGCGCCATACTGCAAGGCATCGAGCAGGAAGCCGAACTTGAGCTGTGCCTCTTCCGCGCCGATGTTGAGCGCGCGGAATACCTTGCTCTGCACTTCTTCCTTGTGGATACGCACCGAGCCGCCGCCGATTTCCCAGCCGTTCAAGGCAAGGTCATAGGCCTTGGCCAGGCACTTGCCGGGATCGTTTTCCAGGAATTCCAGATGCTCATCCTTGGGCGAAGTGAAGGGATGGTGGCAGGCGGTCCAGCGCTTATCTTCCTCGTCGTATTCAAACATGGGGAAGTCCACCACCCACAACGGCGCCCAGGGTGTGCCGCTGACGTAGTTCTTCTCGTGGCCGATCTTGCTGCGCAGCGCGCCCATGGCATCGTTCACCACCTTGGTCTTGTCCGCGCCGAAGAAGACGATGTCGCCGTTTGCAGCACCCGTGCGCTCGACGATGGTCTTCAATGCGGCTGCGCTGAGGTTCTTCACGATGGGCGATTGCAGGCCGGTCTCGTTCAACTGGGTGACATCGTTGACCTTGATGTAGGCCAGTCCCTTCGCGCCGTAGATGCCGACGAACTTGGTGTATTCGTCTATTTCACCGCGCGTGAATGCCGCGCCGCCAGGCACGCGCAATGCCGCCACGCGCCCGCCGCTGTTGGCCGGGCCGCTGAACACCTTGAACGCCACGTCCTTTACCGCATCGGTGACTTCGGTGAGCTCCAGCGTCACGCGCAGGTCGGGCTTGTCCGAGCCGAAGCGGGCCATCGCCTCGGCATGGGTCATGCGCGGGAACGGGCTGGGCAGTGCAACGTTCATCACATCCTTGAACACGGTACGGATCATCTCTTCCGTCAGCGCCATGATCTCCTCTTCGCCCAGGAACGAGGTCTCAATATCCACCTGGGTGAATTCGGGCTGGCGGTCGGCGCGCAGGTCTTCGTCGCGGAAGCACTTGGTGATCTGGTAGTAGCGGTCAAAGCCCGCCACCATCAGCAACTGCTTGAAGAGCTGCGGCGATTGCGGCAGCGCGAAGAATTCGCCCGCGTGCACGCGCGAGG
>JBGPSQ010000201.1:0-4852 GCA_041490205.1 Gallionellaceae bacterium | reverse complement strand
CCTACTGGAACAAGTTTCTGCAAGGCTATTACGATGCCTCCGGCATCAGCTCCGACAGTTTCGACCAGGCCGTGCAGGTGAGCATCGGCGGCGAGGCCGCCGTCACCGAGACCATGAAGGCGCAGGGCATCCAGCTTTCCACCTCGGTCGCCACCACCACCTCGTATTTCGGCTTCAATTGGCTTGATCCGGTGGTGGGCGGGGCGTGCACGGGCTCGACGAGTGGAGGCTCGACGAGTGCTCCCTCACCCCAACCCTCTGGTGAAACTACTAGCCATTCGACTAAGCCCGCAAGCGGGCAAGTCGCTGGTTATCCCGATGGGAGAGGGGGCAAGCGTGGTGAACCATCTTGTGATCCGGAGCGCACGCGCAAGTTGCGCCAGGCCATCTCCATCGCGGTGGACTGGGAGGAGTTCATTTCCATCTTCGCCAATGGCCGGGGCATCTCCGCGCAATCGCCCATCCCGCCAGGCATCTTCGGCTACCGCGAAGGCGAGGCGGGCGTCAACAAATATGTGTATGACTGGGTGAATGGAGCGCCCAGGCGGAAATCCATCGAGGTTGCGAAACAATTGCTCGCCGAGGCTGGTTACCCCGGCGGCCTCAACGAAAAAACCGGGGAACCGTTGGTGCTCTACCTGGATGCCACGGGCGCGCGTCCGGAAGACAAGGCGCGCATGGACTGGCTGCGCAAGCAATTCGCCAAGATCAACGTGCAACTGGCGCCGCGCACCTCGGATTACAACCGCTTCCAGGACAAGATCAGGCGCGGCGACACCCAGATGTTCTTCTGGGGCTGGAACGCGGATTATCCCGACCCGGAGAATTTTTTATTCCTGCTGCACAGCGCCCAGGCCAAGGTCAAATACGACGGCGAGAACGCCGCCAACTACAGCAATCCGGAATATGACCGCCTGTTCGAGCAGATGAAGAATATGGACAACAGTCCCGAGCGGCAGGCCATCGTGGATCGCATGCTGGAAATCCTGCGGCGCGATTCGCCGTGGATGTGGGGAGAGCATCCCAAGGATTACGTGCTGCGCCACGGCTGGATTTATAACAGCAAGCCCAACAAGCTGGCAGTCAACAACCTCAAATACCTGCGCGTGGATGCGGCCCAGCGCGAGGTTCTGCGCGGGCAATGGAACCAGCCGGTGCTGTGGCCGCTGGCGCTGGCCGCGCTGGCGCTGGCCGCGCTGGGGTGGTGGCTGTGGCGTGCACTGAAGAAAAGAGAAGAGTCCAGGTAGTTACCGCAGGACAGAGGTCAACATAATTACTATCAAGGGAAATCAGCCATGAGATCATTTTCGGGGTTGTTTGCATTATTGATTTGCTGTTCGCTATCCGCCCATGCCGACGTGATTCCACCGCAGGAGTACGACGCGAGGCAGCGCCTGCGCGAGAGCCCGGACATTTTTGACCGTACCGACAATTATTGCCAGGGAAAGAAGCCCAGAATGGCCTGCGTCATTGCGGGCTCGACCTTTGCTGGCGGGGGCGAAGGGACATGCGTCAACCAGGTTGCCGATGGCGGCGTCATTGATCTTTCCTGCGTGCGCAATGAAAACATCGAGATAGACCGGAAGCTGCCGGTGGACGGTTTTGTCGCGGATGAAAGTGTGTGCGCCGCCTATCACGGGGAAATGGACGGGCAGAAATACAATTGCACCCCGCTCAATCCGACTCCCGCCGATCAGTTCTGCAAGGGCCGTCCGGTTGGAGGAGCTTGCACGGTGGTGCTGACCTACAAGGGAAAGCAGGAAAAACATGCGGGCGTCTGCCGGAAAATCACCCAGTCGGAATCGTATTATCATTGGGGGCATCGCACCATGACGCGCGAAGTCATCCAATGCGAGCCTCCGGCCATTCCGGAGCGCACGTATACGCCGGTCGACTGGAAGCAGAAACTGATCCCGTAACCATGACCGAGTTACAGGCTTTGGCACTGACGCTGGCCTGCGAGGTGCCGCTGATGCTGCTGCTGGCGCGCAAGCTGCCGGTGCTGAGGGTGTTGCCGGTTGCCGCGACGGCTTCCATGCTCACCCATCCCATTGCCTGGCATGTGGCTTCGATTTTGTCGCCGGACGAGTATCGCGCGGGGACGGCGTGGATCGAGGGCGGCGTGGTGCTGGCCGAGGCGCTGTGGTACCGGCTTTGGTTGTCCGGAAACTTTCTGCAGTCACTGGCCTGGTCATTTGCGGCGAACGCTTTTTCCTTCATGGTCGGCTGGCTGGTGTTTACCTTATGAAACCTAACCTCCTGGCCCTGGCTGCATTTTTGGGTGTGCTGCTGCCGCTGGCGCTATTTCTGCCGTTGCCACTGTATTTGTTTTCCCTGGCCCTGTTCGGCTTGCCGCACATCGTGTGGGAAATGGGCTATTTGCGCAGCCGCTATGCAGCGCGCTGGCCGCGGCGCTGGTGGTATGCGGTCGGGCTGGTGCTGCTGCTCCAGGCGGGCATGCGCGCCGGGGCATGGTTGGGCGGCATACCCGCCGTTTCCAGCGTGATCGCCGATAGTCTGGCCTTGCTGCTGTTGATGCTGGTCGTGGCTTTTGCGCCATTTCGCGCCGGTTGGGGCGTGCGCATCGCGGGCTTGCTCCTTGCCGCTGCTGTCATGTGGATGCTGGAGCAAGGCGATTACCTTGCCGCGCTGATGCTGCTGGCGATTGCGCATAACTTCACTCCCCTCGCCATGGCTTGGGACATGGCGCGTGAACATCCGCCCGCAAGAACTCTGGCGTGGACGATCACGGGCTTTTTCATGCTGCCGCTGTTGGTGGCGGCGAGCGGCTGGGCGGCTGCATTTGCACCATTGGCCTTTGCATCCTATGCGCCGCTGCTCAATGGCCAATTGCCGCCGCAATGGGGCGGCGCATACCGGCCAGCCTTGCTCTCGGCCATGGTGCTGGCGCAATGCCTGCATTACTACAGCGTCATTCATTTGTTGCCGCGCGCGGAAAAACAAAGGATCGGAATGGCCGTGGTTGCGCCTGCCGTGCGTTGGGGCACGGTGCTGGCCGTGGTATTGCTGCTTGCCTATTTCTGGACGGATTACGGCATGGCACGCAAACTTTATGCCGTTGCGGCAGGGGCGCATGCATGGCTGGAATGGCCGGTGCTGCTGATGGCGTTTTTGTGTGCTGCCGGAGGGCCGCTCTCGGTTGCACCGGGGAAACAAGCTTCGTGATCCGATTTATAATAATGGCCGGTAAAATGTCTGGCGTTCCGCAAAAAGATCATCAGGAGCTGGAACATGAGCATTGATTTCTTCGAGCTGAGCTACAAAAAATACATTTTCCTCGGCTCGATTTGCATCGCGGAAAACTACTTTGCCTATTGGTGGCTGGGCGGCCACCCGATGTGGCTGTTGCTGGCGGCGGCGTTCTGGGGAGCGTTGTTCTTCACCCCGCTGGCAATGGACATTGTCCCGCGCATATTCGCGGCGCGGCGCGAAAAGAGGATGGAGGATGTACAGGGCGTCCATTACATGTTCGGCAGGACCGCGGTCCGGGTAATGTATTCGTCTTCGTCCGACCTGGTATGGGTGCCGACCGAGGATGTGTGTGACGCGCTCGGCCTGAAGCTGGGCAAGGAAGAGCTGCGCAGGATGCAGAACGGCAAGGTGCATGCCATCATACCGGGCACAGAGATAATCGGCATATCGGAAGCGCGACTCAGGGCTTTTGCGCTGAGCACGCGCTCGCCCGAGGCGCAACGGTTCGTCCTGTGGTTCGAGCGCGAGGTGGTGAAGCCGATCAGGTATAAGGTGGAGCAGAGGATGCGTGTGCCGGAAGAAGTCGATTAACAGGGTGTTACGATGGCAGTTGATACGAGGCGCAAATTCATATGGTAAACAGGGTACTGAAGTCATGTGCATGGATGGTCGCGGCAAGCGGCCTGTGTTTCGTCGCGCTCCCTGCATGGGGTGGCCCGCCCTTCGTCACCGATGACCCGGAGCCGGTGGATTACAAGCATTTCGAGACCTATCTCGCCTCCGAGCAGACGGGCACGAAAAGCGGCCACAACACGACGAACCTGCTCGAAGTCAACTATGGCGCGCTGCCAGACTTGCAGTTGAGCATCTCCGTTCCCTTTGTCATCAATAGCCCCGCCGCGCAACTGTCGCAACAGGGCATGGGCGACCTGGTGTTTGGCGCAAAATACCGGTTCATGCAGGAAACAGATACGCGGCCCATGATGGCGGTGTATCCCATTGTCACCATGTCGAACGGGAATGCCGCCAAAGGACTGGGCAATGGCGGGACGCAGTATTTCCTGCCGGTCTGGATCCAGAAAAGCTGGGACGACTGGCATACCTACGGCGGCGGGGGCTATTGGATCAACCGGGCGCCGGGCATGGCCAGCCACTGGTATTTCGGCTGGGCCTTGATGAACGACGTGACCGAGCGTCTCAGCCTGGGCGGCGAGGTGTACCACGCGACCGACCAGAAGCCGCTCGAAAATTCCAGTAATGGCTTCAACATCGGCGGGATATACAAATTCGACCAGCACAACCGGCTGCTGTTTTCCGCCGGGCGCGCCGTGGTGGAAATTTCCTCGCAGAACAGTTATTCGACTTACATCGCCTACAGCCTGTCCTGGTGATTACATGGAAGGCGGATGCTAACAGCACGTCACCCGCCTCCGCTATAATCCCGCTTTCGAGTTTTTCACGGTGTGAACCGAATTGAACAAGATCGTCATTTTTGGCGCGGGGCTGATCGGCGGATCGTTTGCGCTGGCATTGCGCCGGGCAGGGGCGGTGCGCGAAGTGGTGGGCATCGGGCGCAGCCGCGCCACGCTGGATGAGGCACTGCGGCTGGGCATACTCGACCGCGTAGGCTCCGATGCGG
>JBGPSQ010000200.1:0-4904 GCA_041490205.1 Gallionellaceae bacterium | reverse complement strand
CGACCGGAAAGGTTGCAGCAAATCCGTACCGAACGCTCGCCCAACAGCCGCTACGCTTCGCTGGAGACCTGCCGCAAGGAGGTGCAGGCGGCGGAAAGCATGATGCGCCAGTTCGGCATCCCTTTTTTGGAAACCACCGCCATGTCGGTGGAAGAAATCGCCACCACCATCGTGCACCAGACTGGCCTTAAAAATTGAAATAAATCAAGGAGCCATGGCCACAACTATGGGGTATAGTGGGCTTTATGCCGCTTCGATTCCTGTTGCAACCCTCCGCCATTTCTGGTATTAAAGCGCGTTTTGAAAATTCGAGTTTCACGAAAACTGGAGAAAGTAATGCCCATACAAGCATCCAAGGACGTAACCCCCTACAAACTGAAAAAGGGGGAGGAATATATGAGTCCAGGCCAGTTGGAGCATTTTCGCGCCGTATTGAACGGCATCAAGGCCGATCTGGGCGCCGATATTGACCGCACCGTGCACACCATGCAGGACGAGGCGACCGTGTTTGCCGACCCCAACGACCGCGCCAGCCAGGAATCGGACATGAGCCTGGAACTGCGCAACCGCGACCGCGAGCGCAAGCTGATCAAGAAAATCGACGAAATGATCGCCAAGATAGACAGCGGCGAATACGGCTATTGCGAAAAATGCGGCGTGGAAATCGGCCTCTCCCGCCTCGAAGCGCGCCCGACCGCCACCCTGTGCATAGACTGCAAGACGCTGGATGAATTCAGGGAAAAACAGATAGCCAAATAAAATTGGGCTATCTGTTTTCGGTGTAGGCTCATATGTGCGCAGCACATGTGATGCCGGAACCAAAAGCAGATCGCCAAGTAATACTTGGCAATCTGCTTTAGGAGAAGACTAGCTTTCGGGTTAGTCCTAAAACAAAAATAGCGAAGTAAAGCTTCGCTATTTTTTTGCCAAACCCACATCTTTCCGGCTAAATCTTCTATTCGGCTGGCGGGATGCTGATATAAGTTTCCTTGGGGATATAGGCCGTAGCGGCCATCTTGACGAGTTCGGCGATATTCTTGAACGGGTTGCGCACCGCCACCTGAAGCAGGAAATCGCTGTTGCAATCATAGCCCCGGCAGGTGCGGGAACGGCCTTCCCAGACGCTGCACAAATAAGTCTCGCGGTTCAAATTCGTGCAGTAACCGTCCGCATCTTTTTTCACGAAGCGGGTACCGCAAACTTCACGCTCATCCTCGTCGAAGACGCACCAGCAGGCGGCAGCAAAATGTCTGGCAACCCATTTCCCTGCCTTTGGCGCAATCTACACTCGCGTAGTCAGACATGATCGCTCTCCGTAAACTTGGATCTGTGTATCGTTACCCGGCACATTCAAGGTGCAGCTTTTCATTCTTCCCGGCATTGGCCGGAAACGTGGCGGAATACACTGCATTGCCGTTGCCGCATTTCCATTCGGCGGCAAAGTCCTTGGCGCAGCCCGCTGGTGCACCTGCCAGATCAACCGGCTCAACCGCATAATCGCAAGATGCTTTCCCATCGCAAGCCTTGGTCAATGACTGGGTGGCGTTCCCCGCCTTGGCATTGCAACTGCGCCCGTAAGTGCCGGAGACAATCCTGAGTGACGGCTTATCCGGCGAAGCGGCCTGCACGCCGGACTGTTTATCGGCAGCACCGGATGTCATGGTCTGCGTTGTAGTGGTCTGGGTTGTCGTGGTCTGATTGCCCGCGCTCTGGTTTTGCAGGTGCGCCTGTATGGCTGCCCTTTCCAGGCCGAGGTCGCGTATCTCGATGTATTGCAGGATAATGCCCACCAGCAGCAGCACGACGCCGAGAATCGAGGCACCTACCCTGCCCATATTGCCCGGGTCTATCTTGCCCTCGACCTTGCCCAGCACGGCGACCAGGAGAAAAATGATCCCCGCCAATACGAACATCCGCGCGAAGGGCACATCCACCAGCTTCGTGATTACATCTTGCATTGCGATCCTCTCCGGTAATGCTTCTTATCCAAATTCAAGGGAAACTCTAACACAACTCGCCCATCCTGTTGCCAGGTATGCCCCATCCAGCCGACAGGCGGCGGAAATTATCAGACGAACAGGTTCACCAGCCCGTCCAGGCCAACAAAATTGAGCGCATAACTGGCCTGCGCGCGCACCACGGGCTTGGCGTGGTAGGCGACGCTCACGCCCGCATGCGCCATCATCTTCAGGTCGTTCGCGCCGTCGCCCATGGCGATGACCTGCTCCGGCTTAAGGCCCAACTCGCCGCGCACCTGCACCAGTGCCTCCGCCTTGCCCTGCGCATCGAGGATGCGCCCCAGCACCTTGCCGGTCAGCCTGCCGTTGACGATCTCCAGCGTGTTGGCCTGTGCATAGTCCAGACCGACCCGCTGTTTCAGCCGCTCGGTAAAGAACACAAATCCGCCTGATACCAGCAGGGTCTTGATGCCGTGCTTTTTCATTGCCGCCAGCATGGTTTCCGCGCCGGGATTGAGCTTGAGCCGCTCGTCATAGACCCGTTGCAAAGCACCCTCCTCCAGCCCCTCCAGCAGCGCCACGCGGCGGCGCAGGCTCTCGGCAAAGTCGATCTCACCGCGCATCGCCGATTCGGTGATCGCCGCCACCTGTGGCTTGAGCCCCTGCATATCGGCGATCTCGTCTATACACTCGATGGAAATCAGCGTGGAATCCATGTCCATCACCAGCAGGCCGAAATCGGCCAGTTTGCGTCCCGGCTCGACGAAGCCATAATCGATCCGGTGTTCAAGGCAGTAGGCGGCAATGCCCTCATGCGGCTGCGCATCCTGCAAGTGCCATGCATGCGCGGCGGCTTGCTCCATGCGGGCGGTTCCGGCCAACGTGGCGATGTGCTGCAACTGTGCTGCGGGGATGTCGTGGAGGGCTTGGACGATCAGGATCATAGAATTTCTTGCTTGTGCGAAATGTTCGGAAACACCGCATTGTAATTCATTATTTACCCTCCCGTAGCGCCCAGCGCCGCCTTGAAATTGCGGAGTTATCCTTGTCAACTGGTGTAGGGCAAGTTATGTAGCATCATGATGGGAAACGTCGTAGGTCGGGCTACGCCCGACATGGCGGGCAAAGCCCGCCCTACATATACTTGACTACGGAAATAAATCCACCTATCGTTTGCACATCAGCCTCTATATGGAACAAACCATGTCAACCACACTTGCAGAGCTACAGGAACAGGCTAAACAGCTAAATTCGGAAGAGCGCGCGGAACTTGCTAGTTTTTTGCTCGAAACGCTGGAGCCAAGCGATAACGGCGATGTCCGCCAGGCTTGGGAGGAAGAAATCAAAGCGCGCTGGGCGGAGTTCGAACGCGGCGATGTCGAATTGATTCCAGCCACAGAAGTGTTTGCCGAAGTCCGCCGCAAGCTTCTGTGAACCAGCCGCAGTTCCATCCCAAGGCTCGCGCAGAATTTGAAAGATCGGCGCTCTTCTATAACGGGAAATTTCCGGACTTGGGCTTGGAATTCGCCACCGAAGTCCAGGCCACAGTTGCGTTCGCATTTTCCCATCCCGAGGCGGGCTCTCCAGTTTCGGATGGATTCCGCCGCATAATCGTCCGCCGCTTCCCCTACTCGGTCGTCTATCGCAGCAAAGGCGACCGCATCTACATCATCGCGGTAGCCCACTAGCGTCGGCATCCGAACTACTGGAATGATCGGGCATGAACATGGAAAAATTTCATATGCGGCTTTTCGCAAATTAGCAATTTCATAGGGTGGATAAAGTGCAAAGCACGTATCCACCAGTTCAGGCGGTGGATACGGCACGTTGTGCATTTTTATCCACCCTACGGCATTAAAGAAAACAGTTAATTACTACCTCAACTCCCCAAAGAAATTCACCACCGCCAACACCCGCTGCTTCAATTCTCCATACTTCAATTCGATCCGCAGCTTGTCCTGTCCCGCCATTTTGACATGCCGCTTACTCTGGATCATGGAGATGATTTTCATCGGGTCTATCGGCGGATTGGGGGCAAACTGGATCACGATGGCCTCGCTCGATGCATCCACCTTGATGATGCCGAGTGGACGGGCTGCAATGCGCAGGCGGTGGCAATCGAGCAGCGCAGTCGCCGGGGCGGGCAGCAGGCCGAAGCGGTCTATCAGCTCCTGGTGCATTTCGTCGAGTTCTTCCGGGGTGTTGCAGTTGGCCAGGCGCTTGTAAATTACCAGACGCTGGTGGATGTCTCCGCAGTAGTCGTCCGGCAGGAGCGCGGAAGTATGCAGGTTGATTTCGGTGGTGACGCCCAGGGGGTGCGCCATGTCAGGTTCCTTGCCCTGGCGCAACGAGGTGATGGCGGCGGAGAGCATGTCATTGTAGAGGCTGAAGCCGATCTCCTGCATCTCGCCGCTCTGCGATTCGCCCAGCACCTCGCCCGCACCGCGTATTTCCAGGTCGTGCATGGCGAGGAAGAAGCCGCTGCCGAGCTGTTCCATGGCCTGGATCGCTTCGAGGCGCTTTTTCGCCTGCACGGTGAGACCCTCTTTGCTATCCACCAGCAGGTAGGCATAGGCTTGGTGGTGCGAGCGCCCGACGCGGCCGCGCAACTGGTGCAATTGGGCGAGGCCGAAGCGGTCGGCGCGGTTCATGATGATGGTATTGGCCGTAGGAACGTCAATACCCGTTTCAATAATCGTGGAGCACAAGAGCACATTGAAACGCTGGTGGGTGAAATCGCGCATCACCGCTTCCAGGTCGCGTTCCGCCATCTGCCCGTGCGCCACGCGGATGCGCGCCTCCGGCAGCAGCGTTTCCAGCTTCTCCAGCATGTTGGGGATGGTATCCACCTCGTTGTGCAGGAAATACACCTGCCCGCCGCGCTTGAGCTCGCGCAGCACGGCTTCGCGAATGACACCCTGGCTGTAGTCGCTGACGAAGGTCTTG
>JBGPSQ010000199.1:0-4927 GCA_041490205.1 Gallionellaceae bacterium | reverse complement strand
GCACACAGATGAAACGCCACGAAAATTTGCCGCTGGTGCCGATTTCTCGCGGGCAGGGCGTCTGGCTGTATGACTTTGACGGCAACCGCTACCTGGACGCCGTCTGCTCCTGGTGGGTGAACTTGTTCGGCCACTGCAACCCGCGCATAGCCTTGGCGATCACAGAGCAATTGAACACCCTGGAGCATGTCATGCTGGCGGGCTTTACCCATGAGCCGGTGGTGGAGTTGTCCGAGCGCCTGATTCAGCTTGCGCCCGCCGGTCTTGGACATTGCTTCTATGCCTCGGACGGCGCCTCGGCCACTGAAATTGCGCTGAAAATGAGCGCTCACTATTGGCGCAACACTGGCCAGCCGCAGAAGACGCAATTCCTCAGCCTGCAAGGCAGCTATCACGGCGAAACATTGGGCGCGCTGTCCGTGACCGATGTTGCGCTCTTCCGGGATGCCTACGGGGAACTCATCCGCCAAAATGCCACCGTGCCCAGCCCGGACTGGCGCAATGCGGAAGAAGGCATGGGGCCCGAAGAATTTGCCATGCTTTGTGCTTCACGGCTTGAGGCGCACTTGCAGCAGCATCACGCGGAAATTGCCGCCTTCATCGTGGAGCCGCTGGTGCAGGGCGCCGCCGGCATGGCGATGTATCATCCATCGTATCTGGCACGGGCGCGCGCGCTGTGCGACCAGTACCAGGTGCATCTCATTGCCGACGAAATCGCAGTCGGCATGGGAAGGACGGGGACGATGTTCGCCTGCGAACAGGCGGCCATCCGCCCCGACTTTCTGCTGCTTTCCAAAGGCATCACCGGCGGCTACCTGCCGCTATCGGTGGTGATGACGACGGACGAAATCTATCGCGCGTTCTATGCCGACGAGGTAGCGCGCGGTTTTTTGCATTCGCACTCCTACACCGGCAACCCGCTGGCCTGCCGGGCAGCGCTCGCCACGCTCGATATTTTCCGGGATGACGATGTGCTGGAGGCCAACCGGGCCAAAGCCGGATATTTCAACCGAATTGCCGCGCCCTTGCGCGACCACCCCAGAGTGCGCAATTTCCGCAATACCGGTATGATATGGGCCTTTGAAGTCGACCGCCCGCAGGCCGGTTTTGCGCAGCGTTGTTTCGCCCTTGCGCTGCAACATGAACTGTTGCTGCGACCGATGTCCAATACCGTATATTTCATGCTCCCGTATGTCATTGCCGAGGACGAGATGGACCTGCTGGCAAGCCGCACACTGAGCATCATCAACCAACTTGAGTAGCCGCAACCCGTGAAATTCGCCCATGAAATTTGCCCATGAAATTTGTTAGTTCCGCTTTCTTCCTTTGCATCTGTCTCGCCATGCCGGACGCGCTGGCGTCAGATGAAGCCACGCTGCCCGAGCCGGTGACCACGGCACTACGGCACGCCCGCATTCCCCTTTCCAGTGTCGGCATAATCGTGCAGGAAGTGGATGCGCCCTCGCCCCTCATCGCCGTGAACGCAACCCAACCGATGAACCCGGCTTCCACCATGAAGTTGCTCACCACCTTTGCCGCGCTGGAAACGCTGGGGCCCGCCTACCGCTGGAAAACCGAGGCATATCTCGATGGCAAGCTGGAAAACGGCGTGTTGCAAGGCAATTTGATATTCAAGGGCTATGGCGACCCGAAGCTGACGATAGAAGAATTCTGGATGTGGCTGCGCGAACTGCGCCAGCGCGGATTGCGCGACATACGCGGCGACATCGTGCTGGATCACGGCTTTTTCGTGGATGCCAACCAGGATCCTTCCGAATTCGACAACGACCCGACCCGTGCCTATAACGTGGGCACCAACGCCCTGTTGCTGAATTTCAACGCAATCCACCTGCAGATGATCCCGGATGGGCCGTCAGCCATTGCGCTGCTCGAGCCTGAGTTGGCCGGATACACGCTGCAAAACAACATTTCCACTTCTGCAAGGCTGCGCTGCCATGGCCCCAATGCCTTCACGGTTCGCCTTGACGGGCACGTCATAAAACTGGAAGGAAAAATTCCCGCCAATTGCGGCGAGGTGGATGAGTATTTTTCACTGCTGCCACATGACGAATATTTCTTCGCGGCATTCGGCGCCTTGTGGCAGGAACTCGGTGGCACACTGCAAGGCAAGCTGCGAGTCGGCACGGCGCCGGTTGGTATCGCCCCTTACGCGAGATATGTTTCGCCGGAATTATCCGAAATCATTCGCGACATCAACAAATTCAGCAACAACATCATGGCGCGGCAGGTGTTCCTGACCCTGGGAACGACCGATCCCGCCAGGGGAGCAGCCAGTGCCGTTCCTGCGGCAGGCAATGGCGGCACGGAAATGAATGGCGAGCCGACCGATTCCAATGTTACCGATGTCAATGTTTCTAGCGCACAAGCAGGCGGCGATACCGTTGTGGAAACCCCGGCCACGCCTGCCCAGGCACTGCAACAAGTCGCAAATGACATTCAATCCAGTGCCAGCGTTCCTCGCAGCATCTCGTGGATGCGCGAATGGCTGAAGGCGCAACAACTGCAATTCCCCGAACTGGTGCTGGAAAACGGATCGGGCCTGTCGCGCAAGGAACGCATCAGCCCGCGGCACCTGGCCCAAATACTGCAGCGCGTGACCCATAGCCGCTTCTCGTCCGAACTTGAATCTTCACTACCGATACTGGGCATGGATGGGACGGTAAAAAGGCGGTTCATGGACAGCGAACTGGCGGGGCACGCCCATCTCAAGACCGGCACGCTGGACGGCGTAAAGTCCATGGCCGGTTACGTGGATGCGGCCAATGGGAAAAAATGGATCGTGGTGTTCATCATCAATCATCCGCACGCAGCCAAGGGACAGGCTGCGCAAGATGCCTTGATCGAGTGGGTGCAACGGCAGGGACAATAACTCGCCTGTTGTATTGTTGCCATATAAACACCGCCTTACCTTCAAAGGTTGCGCAAGTGCAACGGGGCTGGTTTATGATATGTAAGCTCGCACTGTACTAAATGTCGGGTAAGACTCGGATTAACATTAAAACTCTTGGAGGCAAGATAATGAAAAAGATCGTTACTGCGTTGCTGGTTTCCGCAGCCCTTTCCGCACCCGCCTTTGCGGCAAGCGGCAATAACAATGTAGAAGTCAACTATGGCCTGGACTGGAGTGGTGTGGTCGGCATACAGGGTGACTTCGATATTTCTTCCGCGGTCAACGCGCCCATTTCCGTCGAAGCGGTTTACAAAAACTATTCCCAGAGCTATAACTGGTTCGGCGGCGGCTACAAGTGGAGCTATACCGGCATCGGCGTTGCCGGCATATACGATCTGAGCTCTGTAATCAAGGTTGACCCCAAGGTTCGCCCCTACGTTGGCGCTGGCATTATGCACCTGAGCGCGACTTTTACCGGACCGGCGGGCGCAACGAACTTTACCTCCCCGACTTCAGGCGGTGTTTATGTGACCGGCGGTGTCAAATATATGGTCACCCCCCAATTCGCTGCTGACCTGAACTATAACAACTTCGGCGGTCTCACCGTCGGCGCAGCTCTCTACTTTTAAGAGCTAGCACTGCTGCATTTGCAATATCAAAAGCCGGGCTTGCCCGGCTTTTTTTCTGCCTGGCTATATCCCCAACTCGCTCCACATCGCACCCGCCTTCATCTTCACTACCGTTTTCAACGTGATGGGCCTGCCTCATTCGGACTATTTGTCTCTCGGCCATCTGTTTTGTGACAACAAGATCAGTCTTGATAATTTATTTCTGCTATATAATTTTACAGATACGCTTTATGCGTATGGCATCGCCCTGAAAATGTAATCGATAAAAGGAAAGTTGAAATTTCTTGTTGATAAATCGTTCGGGGGGTAGTTTCGTTTTTCTGTCAACTATTGAGGGGATGAATTTCATGAAAAAACTTGCTGCTGTTTTGCTGCTGTCCGCAGTTTCTGCCGCTCCCGCTTTTGCCGCTAACCCGGGCGGATATGTCGCGATCGATCTGGGCTCGGCCACCTTCACCGGAGCGAATTTTGCCGGACCTGGTAGCAATGTTGCTTTCCCAAATCCAGGTTCCTTCCACATCACAGGCGGCTACCACTTCGACCAGAATTTGGGCGTTGAAGGCGGCATTGTCTCCGTTGGGGATTCAACCGTTAATTCCACCGTGGGCGCCCTTTCGTCGAGCGAGACGCTGAAAACTTCTGTATGGTATGTTGCCGCCACCGGCACTTTGCCGCTCAGCAACGAGTTCGACTTGTTCGGCAAGCTAGGTCTGGCAAGCACCAAGATTGATTACACGTCCAGCGGGCCTCTTTTTGGCGCTTTGTCCGTCAATGGATCGAAGACCAACCTGATGATCGGTTTGGGTGGCCAGTACAATTTCAGCCAGAATTGGGGCCTGCGCGTGCAGTATGAGAACTTCGGCAAGACCGATGTCACTTTTCCCGCCAATTGGCTGGCAGCCGGGCCGGCTCAAACAAAGTCTATTGGCCTGTCCACCTTCACCGTGGGCGGCGTGTACAACTTCTAATTTGAAGTTGCGCAAAACATAGGAAAGCCGGGCTTGCCCGGCTTTTTTATTTCTTTCTGGTTATAACCCCAACTCGCTCCACATCGCATCCACCCTCGCCTTCACCGCCGCATCCATAACGATGGGCGTGCCCCATTCGCGCTGCGTTTCACCCTGCCATTTGTTGGTGGCGTCCAGGCCCATCTTGCCGCCCAGCCCGGACACCGGGCTGGCGAAGTCGAGGTAGTCTATTGGCGTATTTTCCACCAGCAGCGTGTCGCGCACCGGGTCAACGCGGGAGGTGATCGCCCAGATGACTTCCTGCCAGTCGCGGATGTCGATGTCGTCGTCCACCACGATGATGAACTTGGTGTACATGAACTGGCGCAGGTAAGACCAGATGCCGAACATCACGCGCTTGGCGTGACCGGGATATTGTT
>JBGPSQ010000198.1:0-5034 GCA_041490205.1 Gallionellaceae bacterium | reverse complement strand
TGGTCGATGGGGATTGGATGCGGGTCCATTTCGAGGCGCGTTCGTGGGAGTGGATTGACGAGAACTATTTCGTGTGCCGCGAACGTTCGTTGACGAAGAACGGAAAACGTTTGCTGTCGCGCGAAGTGATCGTTTTGCCCGCATTCATGGGCATCGTGTTCCTCTACGGCGCGGCGCACCTGATGTACTGGAAACCCGTGCCGGTCACCCTGCCCAGCGGCATAGAGGTGGATGCCACCGTCGTGCTGGGCTGTATCGGCACGCTGCTGGCCTTCACCCTGTATGTATGCACGGCGATGATCTATGCCTGCCTGCGCCTGATGCGCGAGTGGTATTCCCCGCTCACCGTTGCCAACTTCATTCTGCTCGGCGGCGGCTCCGGTTTCCTGCTTGCCGCCGCCTATGCCGCGTTTGCAGCGCCCTCACAGGCGGCATTTTTCGCTGCCTGGGCCTTCATTATCACGCTGCTGGGCCTTATCGGACGAGTAGCCTCGCTCTGGCGCAACGCGCGCCTGCGCCCGGTTACCACACTGCAATCGGCGACCGGTATCAAACACCCTCGCATCGCGCAAAAATCCCAGGGCGCGATGGGCGGCACATACAATACGCACGAATTTTTCCACGGCAAGAGCCCCGCCTTCATTCGCGCGATCAAACCGGCTTTTCTGGCGCTCGCTTTCGCCGCTCCACTGCTGCTGATGGCGATAGGCCACACCTCCCCGGCAGCCCTGCTACCTGCGTTCGCGCTCCAATATATCGGGCTGCTGGTTGAGCGCTGGTATTTCTTCGCGGAGGTGAACCATCCGCAAAATATCTATTACCAAACCCTGGGCTGATGCGATGGAAAAACCCACCCTGACTGCCGGACGCCTGAAACTGAGGTTTCTGCTCTGGCTGCTGCCCGCGGCCCTGCTGATGATGGCGCTCCCGGCGGAAGCGGCCGATGCCGCTTCAAGTGCTACCCCATGGTGGGTGTGGCCGCTGGCGTTGTTCGTGGTGTGTTTTTTCATGGGTATGATCGCCGTTCCCGCGGGCGTCGGCGGCGGCGTGCTGTTCGTGCCCATCGTCGGCAGCTTCTTCCCGTTTCACCTTGATTTCGTGCGCGGCGCGGGGCTGCTGGTAGCAATGTCCAGCGCGCTGGCTGCAGGCCCCTCCCTGCTGAAGAACGGCATGGCAAACTTGAGACTTGCCCTGCCGCTGGCGCTCATTGCCTCGATCAGTTCCATCGGCGGCGCAATGCTGGGCCTGGCGCTCCCCGCCAATATCGTACAGGTCGCACTCGGCTTCACCATCCTCGGCATCGCCGCCCTGATGATCTCCGCAAAAAAATCCGAATTCCCGCATGTGGCGCAGGCCGACCCGTTGTCCCGCGCGTTGGGCATACACGGAGTGTTTCACGATGGGATCTCCGGCAAGAACATCGCCTGGCAGGTACACCGCACTCCGGCCGGGTTAGCGATATTCCTGGTGATCGGCTTTCTCGGCGGTCTGTTCGGCGTCGGCGCGGGATGGGCCAACGTGCCCGCGCTCAACCTGCTGCTGGGCGTGCCGCTCAAGGTCGCCGCCGGCACCTCCAGCATGATCCTGTCCATGGCCAGTTCTTCCGCCACCTGGTATTACCTGGACAACGGTGCAATACTGCCCATGATCGCCGTGCCCTCGGTGATCGGTATGATGATGGGCGCGCGCATCGGCGCGCACCTCCTGACGATACTCAAGGCATCAATGATCCGCAGGCTGGTCATCGTCATCCTCCTGTTCGCCGGGATGCGCACCTTGCTCAAGGGCTTCGGCGTCTGGATATGAGGCAAGCATGGATAACGAACCAGGATTAAATTCAGAACAATGCCAGCCGGAACAGTTGCGCTATGCCGCCGTACTGCACTGGTGCACGCTCGCAGGCTTTATCACGCTGGTTATCACCTTTGCCGCCTATATGCTGGGCTGGCTGCCCGCCCATGTGCCGCTGGAACAACTGCCCCAGTTGTGGAACCTTTCCACGGAGGAATTCCTCAAGGCGACCGGCACCCCCACCGGCTGGAACTGGCTATTCCAGATGGGCAAGGGCGATTTCGCCGGTCAACTCGGCATCGCCATCCTGTCGGGCTGCTCAATTGCCTGCATTCTGGTTATCATCCCCTTCTACGTCAAAAACCGGAACCGCGCCTATCTGGCGATTTGCATCATGGAAATCGCCGTATTGCTGGCTTCCGCCGCTGGCGTGTTTACCAGAAATTAAGGGGGTTACATGCATCCTTTTGAACGCATCCTTCTGGCCACCGAACACACCGAGTTCGACGCTGGCGCAGAGCGCATCGCCTTCGAACTGGCAAAACGCTGCGGCATCCCCCTGGCGGCCGTCGTGCCGGTGGTCAGCAACCCGGAGTATGAGTCCATCGCACCGCAAATTGCCGCTCGCGCAGAGCAAGAGGCCGCAACCAAAATAAGGGAATTGCGCGCTGTGGCCCAGGCTGCCGGTGTGGAAATCAACATTACCGCGCGCCGCGGAGCAGAGCCGTTCCGTGAAATTGTGCAGGAGGCAGTCGATCAATCCTCCGACCTCATCGTGCTGCGCAGACGCGGAAAACCCGGCTTCCTTTCCAACCTGCTGGTCGGCGAAATGGTCACCAAAGTGGTGGCGCATGCCCCATGCAGCACACTCTTCGTCCCACGCGCGGCTAAGATGTGGTCGCATGGCGTGCTGGCGGCCGTGGACACCTCGCCATTTGCAGGACATATCGCCAGCATCGCGGCCAAAGTCGCCAAACAGTGCGATTTGCCGCTGCATATCGTTAGCGTCCTTGCGCACGACACCACCGCCAACCGCGCCGCAACGGAGGCCGCCCTTGCCCATGCGCGCGCTTCAGCCGCCGCTGCGGGCATAGCGTCCCCCGGCAGCAGCATGCTGACCGGAAAGCCGCATGAACAGATTCTTGCCGCCGCCAAAAACCTGAGTGCCGATCTGGTCGTTGTCGGCAGGCACGGCGAAAGCAACATGATCCGTACCCCGTTCGGCGGAACAACCCAGAAAGTTATCGGGCTGGCAGATACGCCCGTCATGGTGGTGCGAGGGTAATTGCCGTTGCGCTCAATGCCCGGTGTAGCCCACAAGGGGTATTCCCCCATAACCCATGGAGGCTATAGACTGAAACACCTTAATTCTACTTAATTGCAATACGGAAATTAAGGGTAGGCAGTAACAGGAACGTAATGATTTTAAACGGAGAGTATGCATGAACGCTGATCAAGAACTGGACGCGCGCGGGCTGAGCTGCCCATTGCCCATCCTGAAAACCAAAAAATCGCTGGCCGGCATGGAATCCGGCAAGGTGCTTAGAATCGTTTCCACCGACTGCGGCTCGGTAAAGGACATGCAGGCCTTCGCCAACCAGACCGGCAACGAACTGGTTTCGCAGTCCGAGGAAAATGGGGAATACATATTCTTCATGAAGAAAAAATAACCAACCGAACCTCAAGGAAAATAACCATGAAAAAAATGGCCATCATTGCCAGCAAAGGCACTCTGGACATGGCTTACCCGCCGTTCATCCTCGCCTCGACCGCCGCTGCGCTGGGCTATGAAGTCCAGATATTCTTCACCTTCTACGGGCTGCAACTGTTGCGCAAGGATTTGTCGGGCGTGAAAGTAAGCCCGTTGGGCAATCCCGCAATGCCGATGCCCGTGCCGATGCCGGTAATGGTGCAGATGTTGCCCGGCATGGAATCCATGGCCACCATGATGATGAAGAACATGATCAAGAAAAAAGGCGTTGCCTCACTTGAGGACCTGCGCAGCCTGTGCCAGGAAGCCGAGGTCAAGTTCATCGCCTGCCAGATGACGGTTGATCTCTTCGATTTCAAGAAGGAAGATTTCATCGACGGGATCGAGTTCGGCGGAGCGGCGACCTTCATGGAGTTTGCGGGCGAATCTGACGTCACCCTGTTCATTTAGCCATAATTAAATCAAGAAAAACGGGCACGAATTGACAGAATTGAACAAGGCGGTGACGCCCAGACAATTTAGCAGTTCATTTTAATAACCAGGAGGAGAAGCAGAATGAAGAAGCACAAAATTGCCGTATCGCTGTTGATTGCCGGTGGACTGGCGTCGCCCTTGGCGCACGCCACCAACGGTGACGAAATGATGGCTGTTGGCTCACAAAGCACCGCTTTGGGCGGCACAGGTGTAGCCAATTTCATCGGTGCTGAAAGTCAATGGGCAAACCCGGCGATGCTGGGTAAGGCCAAGGGATCTGAAGTGACAGGTGGTGTCAATCTGTTCAAACCAAGCGTGGCAAACACTGGCATGCCTGCTGGTGGTGGGGCATATGCAAACAGTTCGGCGGGCACAAGCTACATTCCTGATGTGTCTTACGCCAGCAGAGTCAACGAAAACTGGACCTATGGCGTTGCGCTGGCCGGTATTGCCGGAATGGGAGTTGATTACACTGGTGCCAATCCAGCAGCTTATGTCCAGGCGAAATCTTCCTTGAGCATCCTGAGAGTGGTCGCGGATGTAGCCTATAACCAGGACAATTTCGGCGTGGGCTTCGCACCTATTTTCCAGTCCGGATCTTTAATGCTCACTTATAACAATGGCGCCCCGTACAATGCTGCGCAGCAAAAGAATTCCAGCACTGGCTTCGGCTTCGCGCTGGGTGGCTATTACAACGCTATGCCTGCAGTGACATTGGGCGCCGCATATCAGTCCAAGATATCTGCAAAGTACGGCACGCAAATATCCGGTGCAGGCGCTGGTTTCGCGATACCCGCTTCTCAAGCATTTGGTGACAGCCTGGATCAGCCTGCTCAAATGAAGTTGGGTGTGGCTTACGTAGCAAGCGAGAGCGTTACGTTGACTGCTGATTACAAAGTGATCCAGTGGGGCAGCGCTGCCGGCTACAAGGATTTTGCCTGGAAAGATCAGAATATCATTGCCATAGGTGCGAAATATGCGTCAAATGGTTACTGGCTTGGACTGGGCTACAACCATGCAAACGACCCGATTGGTACGCTCCCGGCCACAACTGCTGG
>JBGPSQ010000197.1:0-5040 GCA_041490205.1 Gallionellaceae bacterium | reverse complement strand
CAAAAGTTTCGCGGCCATTTGATTCCTTTGGGTGAAATATCCAGCCTAACCCGTTTTTTATATTGCACAATTTATATTGCAGAAAATTAGGAATAGTGCAAAAATGCACCAACCTCCTAGGCGGCATCCGAAAAATCATGGCAAAGGGTGGAAGAATATGACAAACCGATACAAATTTTGGGCATTGGCGCTGACATTCTGTTTGCTGGCTGCCCCGGCAATGGCTGATGACAAGGAAGGCGCTTACGTGTTTATCACGGCAGGACAGAGTGTCATGCGTAATGGTTGCCAGTCTGCGTGGGTCACTTCCTTTGCAGCTTTAGGTTCGAAGGCAACTTGTTCCGAAAAGAGCACCGTTTACCGCGTTGGCTTTGGCTATCAATATACGCCGATGTGGGGGCTCGAAGCCAATTATGGCACCATGGGTTATGCCGGTCAGGATGGGTATGCGTTTTTGCCCGGATATGCAACAGCTTCAAGCTATTCATGGCAAATGAAAGCAGCAGGTCTGGCGATTCAGGCGGTCGCTACGATGCATATGAGCGATTCCCTGGCGGTGTTTGGTAAATTCGGCTTGGCCCGCGTGGAATTCACTGAATATATGTATTCCTGGAATATAAATATACCGGCACCTTTTACCAACAACTATTGGTCCCCAGTGGTCAATACGACGAGAACCACCCCAGCTCTCGGCGCCGGCATCAAGTATGACGTCACCCCGCATGCCTCTGTCCTGGCTTTGGTTGAAAGCTACGGATCGCATGACATCTACAACTTATACGGGAATGGTACAAAAGTGCGGTTGCTGTCGGCCTCAGCCGGCCTGATGTACAAGTACTGATATTTTTACGGGTAGCCGGCTACCCACGAGGGTGGTGCTGCGCGTGTAGCCTCTTTAGCCGTTCTCTCGCTACATGGGTATAAATCTGAGTAGTTGAAATATCCGCATGGCCCAGCAGCATCTGCACCACGCGCAGATCCGCGCCATGGTTCAGCAAGTGGGTGGCGAAAGCGTGGCGCAGGGTATGCGGCGACAGCGGTTTGTGCAGGCCGCCTTGTTGCGCGTGTTTCCTGATGAGATACCAGAACATTTGCCGGGTCATGCCCTTGCCACGGTGGGTGACGAACAGCGCATCGCTCAGCTTTCCCGCAAGCAAAACCGGACGTCCGTCGCCAAGGTAGCGGCGTATCCAGTCCAGCGCTTCCTCTCCCAGTGGCACCAGACGTTCCTTGCTGCCCTTGCCCATCACGCGCACAACCCCCATATCCAGGCTGACCTGTGCCACGTTCAGGCTGACCAGTTCGGATACGCGCAGTCCGGTTGCATACAATACTTCCAGCATGGTGCGGTCACGCTGGCCGAGCGGTACTTCCGCGTCCGGCGCATTCAGCAGCAATTCCACATCATTTTCGGTGAGGCTCTTGGGCAGGCTGCGCGGCAACCTGGGCGTGGCGATTTGCAGGGTGGGGTCGGCGCCGATCCTGTTTTGCCGCAGCAGGTAGCGGAACAATCGCTTAAGGCTGGAAATGGCGCGCGAGGTCGAGGTGGCCTTGGCCTTTTCTCCGCCGACCAGGTGGGCGAGAAAGCCCTGAATGTCGGCGTGCGTGGTTTCCAGTATCGAAGCGCCGCGCTGCCGCTCCAGCCATGCGGCAAATTTATTCAGGTCGCGCCGGTAGCTCTCCAGTGTGTTGCGCGACAAGCCGTCTTCCAGCCACAGACTGTCGGAAAATTCGTCGAGGATTTCGCTGTTGGTCAAATAACGCCCTCATGCGCCAGCAGCCAGCGCTTGATGTCCAGCATGTATCCGTCGCGATGGTTGGCAAAGCCGCCGATGCCGGATTTTCCCACTATGCGGTGGCAAGGAATCACGATAGGGATGTGGTTCGCGCCGCAGGCTTGGCCCACGGCAAGCGGGCTCGAATGCAGCCGTGCGGCGATTTCGCCGTAACTTTGCACTTGCCCGCGCGGAATGGCGCGCATGGCCTGCCAAACTTTCATTTGGTGCGTCGTGCCGCTGAATTCGAGCGGCAGGTCGAAACGGAAATCGGGGTCGGCCAGGTAGGCCGACAATTGCTCGCATGCCAGGCGCACCACCGCATTGCGCGGGTTTAGCGCAGCCGTACCCGGCGCGAGAAACTCGATGCCGGTCAATGCCTTGTCATTGCAAAGAATGCCGAGCGCGCCAAAGGGGGTTTGCAGTATCGCCTGGTAATTCATGTGCTAATCATAGCGCAATAAAAAAAGGGAGGCATCGCCTCCCGTTTTTCACTTGCATTGCGGACCAGCTTATTCTTCGCTGCCGCGCGCTGCCAGTTTTTCCTTGATACGTGCGGATTTGCCGGAGCGATCACGCAGATAGTAGAGCTTGGCACGGCGCACATCGCCGCGGCGCTTCACTTCGATGGTGGCAATGCTGGGCGAGTAAGTCTGGAAAGTACGCTCAACGCCTTCGCCAGAAGATACCTTGCGCACGATGAACGAGGAATTCAGTCCCTTATTGCGCTTGGCGATCACCACGCCTTCGTAGGCCTGCACACGCTTGCGCTCCCCTTCGACCACGTTCACGTTGACGATCACGGTGTCGCCGGGTGCAAAATTCGGTATCTTCTTACCCAGACGGGCAATTTCTTCCTGCTCAAGTATTGCGATCAGATTCATTTTGTTTCCTCTTGTTTTACGGAAGCTTGTTCCTGCTGGTACTCCGCCAGTAGCCGAGCTTCCTGTTTTGTTAACTGGCGTTTTGCCAGCAAATCCGGGCGTCGTTCCGCTGTCCTGCCTAAGGACTGCTTCAATCGCCACTTCTCTATCTCGGCGTGGTGCCCGGACATCAATACATCCGGAACCGCCTCACCGTTATAAACCTCGGGCCGCGTGTAGTGCGGGCAATCCAGCAGCCCTTGCACGAAGGAGTCCTGCTGTGCCGATGCGTCATCGCCCAACACACCGGGTATCTGTCGCACCATGCTGTCCATCAGCACCATCGCCGCCAATTCGCCACCGGACAACACATAGTCGCCGATGGAAAGTTCTTCATCCACCTGCCGGTGTATCAGGCGTTCATCCACGCCTTCGTACCGGCTCGCCAGCAAAATCCAGCCTTCCTCGCGCGCCAGCAGCTCCTTCACCACTTCGTGGGTGAGCGGCCTGCCTTGCGGCGAGAGGTGCACCACGCAACTCTTAATGATGCCACTCTCAGCTTGCGCGGCTTTCGCCGCACTGATCGCTTTTTCCAGCGGTTCCGCCAGCATCACCATTCCGGGGCCGCCTCCGTAGGGGCGGTCATCTATGGTGCGGTAGTTGTCAGTCGTGAAATCCCTGGGGTTCCACGTCTGCAACGCAAACTTGCCTTGTTCTGCCGCGCGCCGTGTCACGCCGTACTGCGTAATCGCGCCGAACATTTCGGGGAACAACGTTATAACGTCGAACCTCATTCGAGGTAGTCCGTTTGCCAATCCACGCCGATCACCTTGCCCGCCAAATCCACCTGCTTGATCGCCGATTCGATGAATGGAATGAGAATCTCGCCCTTCATGCCCGCGACGCACAGCACCTGGTTGGCGCCGGTGTCTTGCAGGTTGTCCACCACGCCCAGGCGTTCATCGTCCAGATTGCGCACTTCCAGGCCGATCAAATCGCTCCAGTAGTACTCGCCTTCGTCCGGCTGGGGCATGCGGTTACGCGGTATCGCAATCAACTGGCCCTTGTATGTTTCCGCGGTGTTGCGGTCATGGCAGCCCATCAACTGTGCGATGACTACCCTGCCGCCATGCAGGTTGCTTTTCAGCACATCCAGCTCGCGCCAGCCCTGGGTTTCATTGCCCAGCCACCAGGAACGGTACTCCGTCAGGCTGCCGGGCTCTGCCGTGTAAGGCTGAACCTTGATCCAGCCTTGTATGCCCTGCGCACCTGCCACACGCCCCATGATGACCATGGGGCTTGGTCCGTCACGCCTTGGTTGCGGCACCGGCGCGCTTGACCAGCTTGGCGACTGCATCGCTCAGTTGCGCACCCTTCTCTTGCCAGTGCGCCACGCGATCCAGCTGGATGCGCATGCCGTCCGGGCCTTCTGGAGCCAGCGGGTTGTAAAAACCGATGCGCTCAATGAAGCGGCCATCGCGGCGGTTGCGGGAATCCGCCACCACTACATTGAAGAACGGGCGGTTCTTGGAGCCGCCGCGCGAAAATCGAATCGTAACCATAGTTATTAACCTGCCCGTATTAACTTGCCGCTTTGATTGCCAAAAAATTTGGCAATCAAAAAAGTAGCAATCAAACAATCAAAAATTAACCTGCCCAAAATTGACGGGCCAAAAACATTGACCGGCTGGAATGGCCAGCAATGCCAAAGGGCGAGGATTTTACGCTATTTTGAGGGATTTTGGCAAGATAAAGGGTTTCCAGCACGAAAGCCTGTCCCGGAGCCTGAATCCAGCCACTTGGGCAAGTTTTCGGGCTAAAGTAAATGGGCCGGCAGCTATGGCCCAGCCCGATTAAAACAAACCCCTTCAATTTCCATTAAAAGGTCGGTGCGGCAAATATCGGAAAGCAGATACACGGCCTTATGGTTTGCGCCGAATTCTCTTGCCACCTGGTTCCTGACCCGTTCCAGGTCGGCGGCGTGACGCAAATACACCTTAAGCATTATGTGCCCGCATCCCACATCCATATCCGGCACTTGCTTTAGCAGGGTACGAATATTCAGCAGGGTTTCCTGCGTCTGTTTGTCCACATCGCCGGTATGCATCGTCTCAAAGCCGACGATGCTGGCGGTGCCGGAAATGGCAAGGCATTGCTGCCCTCCAAAGGTTGTCAGCATGGCGCGCACAAAGGTCGGGCTGCGCGGGCCATACTGATCAGGATAACGGTATGGATTGACCTGCCGCGGGTTTTCAATGGCCTGGCCGGGATGAATCCCGGCCAGGAAATAAATCAGCAGCGGACCCTGCTCGCTACCCAGCACACTGGCCGCCGGCACACCCTCCAGGGCAGTGTCGCGCCCGGTGGCGACATAAGCCTCGTGCCTGCCCAGATTAAAACTT
>JBGPSQ010000196.1:0-5164 GCA_041490205.1 Gallionellaceae bacterium | reverse complement strand
GGCCAGCCAGCAACCAGCATGCTCCGGCCAGAAGTGAGCCGATCAACAAGCCCACCAGCGGATAGCACAACAGCGAACGTCCCGCTGCAATTGCGTCGTATTTGCCGCTGCCTGGAGTGGGCAAACGAGTGAGCAGTTGCAGCGCAATCCACAGCGGGCGCAAGAAATTCATACGGCTTCCCTATCCAAGCTGTGCAGCGTGCCGTGCGCCACATCCAGCGTCAATAATTGCTTGAGAGGCAAGCCGCGCGCATGGCATAACAAACGGCGGATCACTCCTCCGTGGCTTATCAACAGCACGCGCTGGCCATGATGCTCAAGCCCAATATCCCGCCATGCCTGCAGCACGCGCGCGCTGAAATTCGCCATGCTCTCCCCGTCCGGCGGCGGGTGGCGCTCGGGGTCTTGCCAGAAATCCTGTAGCGCCGCGGCATCGCTCTTCATCAGTTCTTCTGCCGTCTTGCCTTCCCATAGCCCAAAATCGAGTTCCACCAGGCGCGCGTCAATTTCCAGCGGCATTGCCTGGCGCCTCGAATAGTCCTGGGCAAAGGAAGCACAGCGCAGGCGCGGCGAACTGACCACGACATCCCACACCTTTCCGGCGACGGCCTGCTCCATCTGCTGCCAACCCTGAGGAGTAAGCGGATCGTCCAGTGTGCCGCGAAAACCGGCAAAGCCGGTATCGCCATGGCGCAACAGATCGATGGCGAGCGGCATTTCGTAATCCGTTAAATTTTTTCCGACACTGCCGCTTCGGCAAATGTCGCCATGCCGTTATGCAGCGCACACGCCAAACGCAGCAGCGGCAACGCGGTAGCCGCCCCGCTTCCCTCACCCAGGCGCATGCCCAGGCTCAGCAACGGCTTGGCTTCCAGGGCAGCCAGCAGTTTCGCATGCCCCGGTTCCGCCGATCCGTGCGCGTAGATCAGCCAGTCCGCACAGTTGGGCGCAATACGCACAGCAGTCAGGGCGGCGGCGGTAGCGATGTAGCCATCAACCAGCACAGGCAATCCGCGCTGCGCGCAGGTCAGGTAAGAGCCTGTGAGCGCTGCAATTTCGAAGCCTCCTACGCGACGCAAGCACTCCAGAGGAGAACTGAAATGTGCTGAATGGAGGCTGAGCGCGCGTTCGAGCACAGTGATCTTGTGCGCAACACCCGCGCGATCCAAGCCGGTTCCGGGGCCCGCCAACTCCGCAGGCTTCGCCTTGAGCAACGCACAGCTCACGGCAGTCGCGGCGGTAGTGTTGGCGATGCCCATCTCGCCGCCGATGTAAACCTGCGCGCCATGTTCGATCGCGCGCAGCACGCTGTCGCGGCCAGCCTGCAGCGCTTTTGCCAACTGATCCTCACTCATCGCTGGCTCTACTGCGAAATTTGAAGTCATCGGTGCTATGACCTCGCGCACCACATTCGGCCATACGCCCGGATCGTTGACCGTACCCAGATTCACCACCTCCAGGCTGGCATTGAGCGTTTTCGCCAGCACGCTGATCGCAGCCCCGCCGCGCGCGAAGTTCTTGACCATCTCACCGGTCACCGCCTGCGGAAAAGCCGACACGTTTTCCGCCGCAATACCGTGGTCGGCGGCGAATATGGCGATGGCGGCGTTATCCACCGCTGGGCGCGCCATGCCCTGCATCGCCGCCAGCTTTACCGCCAGTCCTTCCAGTTGTCCCAGGGCGCCGGGCGGCTTGGTGAGCTGCCCTTGGCGCGCGAGCGCTTGCGCTTCGCTGTCACGGTTCAATTGTTTTATTGGAGCATCCAGCCAATCGGGTTTCATCTGGTTCCTTTCAAGGTTAAGGGTAGACCTGCCACGGTGAGCAGGACGTTATCGCAAAGTGTTGCCAATTCCTGATGCAACCTGCCCGCCTCGTCGCAGTAGCGGCGCGTGAGGTCGCCCATGGGAACGATGCCCATGCCGGTCTCATTGCTGACCAGAATGATCTGCCCAGGCAGCCCGGGAAATATTTCGAGCAGCGCCGCACGTTCGCGCGCAAACAATTCCGGATCGGAATGCAGCAGCAGATTGGTCAGCCACAGCGTCAAACAATCCACCAGCAGACAGCGATCTGGCGCGGCATGGGCTGCCAATGTTGCGGCGAGCCGCAACGGCTCTTCGATGGATGGCCAGTGCGCGGCACGCCGTGCGCGATGATGTGCGATGCGCTCGGCCATCTCTGTATCATGCGCCTGCGCGGTGGCGATATAGCTGACGGCAAGCCCTGAATCATGGGCCATGCGCTCGGCCAAACCGCTCTTGCCGGATCTGGCACCGCCCAGGATCAGCGTACGCATGCAGCCCCCGCTTCTTCCTGTTCCGCAATAACGAAAAGTTGGCGCAGTTGTGCGGTATCCAGATGCTGCTCCACCGCATCGGCCAGACGTTCCAGTGTCTGTTCGCGCAGATCGGCATAGTCTATTGCTTCTGCATCGCGCAACCCGGCCCAGGCCAGCAACGCGGAGCAGGCCTCTCCGCAATCGAACAGGCCGTGCACATAGGTGCCGAATATCTGGCCATCTTCGACCATGACCCCATCGGGTCCGTCCTGCAGCAGCAGCGCGGGATTTTTCAGCGCTTCCCCACTGCTGACGCCAGCGTGGATTTCATAACCCGCCACTTCCGCCTCGGCAAAAGCCAGGCGCCCGCGAACATTGCGCAGTTGCTTCTCTGGCTGGAGCGTGGTCTCCATCTTGATCCAGCCCAGGCCTGCGCTACTGCCCGCCTCTCCCTCGATACCGTGTGGATCGTGCAGCCATTCGCCCAGCATCTGGAATCCGCCGCACAGGCCGATCAACTTTCCGCCGTAACGCAGGTGGCGCTGCAACTGTCGTGCCCAGCCCTGTGCGCGCAAAAATTCCAGATCGGCTCGCACGCTCTTCGATCCCGGCAGGATGACAAGATCGGCCTCGGGTATCCCATCGCCTGCTTGGACGAAATGAAATTCCACCTGCGGATGCGCGCGCAGTGCGTCGAAATCTGTGTGATTGCTGATGCGCGGGAACACCGGCACCGCCACGCGCAGCCTATTTTCTGCGGTCGATGTAGTGCGCTGCTGCGGCAGTGCATCTTCTGCATCCAGGTGCAGGCTTGGAAGATAAGGCAATACGCCCAGCACCTTCTTGCCAGTCTCGCGCTCCAGCCAATCCAGTCCCGGCTGCAGCAGCGACAGATCGCCGCGAAAACGGTTGATGACCAGGCCGGCCACGCGCGCGCGTTCACTCTCGGAAAGCAGCGCAAGCGTCCCTACCAGATGCGCGAACACGCCGCCGCGGTCGATGTCGGCGACCAGAATAACCTTGCAATCCACCGCCTCGGCAAAGCCCATGTTGGCGATGTCGTTTGCGCGCAAGTTGATCTCGGCGGGGCTACCCGCGCCTTCCGCCACAATCACATCATATTGCCTGGAGAGGCGATCATGCGATGCGAGCACTGCTGCACGCGCCGTGCTCTTGTATTCATGATATGCAAGCGCATGCATGTTGCCGATGGCGCGCCCGTGAATGATTACCTGCGCGCCAGTGTCGCTGTTGGGCTTGAGCAACACCGGGTTCATGTCAGTATGCGGGGCAATGCAGCAGGCGGCGGCCTGCACCGCCTGCGCGCGACCGATCTCGCCGCCATCTCTGGTGACCGCGCTATTGAGCGCCATGTTTTGCGGCTTGAACGGTGAGACTTTCACGCCTTGCCGCTGCAGCCAGCGGCAAAATGCGCTGACCAGCAGGCTCTTGCCGGCGTCGGAAGTCGTGCCCTGCACCATGAGCGTAACTGAATCCTGCACCCGGCTCATGCGCAAACTCCCAAGCTCACAAGCGCAGCTTCCAGACGCGACCATTCCGTCTCGCTGCCCGGCAGGCCGAAGCGCAGGCTGTGCGGATCCGCGAAATAACGCGTGAAAATGCCGGTTTGGGCAAGTTGCTGGTGGATGCTGTCTGCATGTTCAGTCTTCACCCACCGGAACAGGGCGCAGCCCCCCGCAGGCGCAAGTCCGGTATCGCGCAGCAACTGCGCCAGGCGCACACTGCCGCTTTGCAAGCGCCTGGATGTGTCTGACTGCCAGTCATGATCCAGCAGGGCTGCCCGCGCAACATGACGTGCTGGACCCGCGATACACCAGGGCCCCAACAGCTCGTGCAAGCTTGAGAGCAAATCGGGATGGCTAGCTGCAAAGCCCACGCGCGCACCGGCCAGTCCGAAGAATTTACCCAGCGAACGCAACACGATCAATCCCTGCGGCATTTCGGCCATAATCAGGCTGGGTGTATTGCTGGCTTCGACAAATGCTTCATCCACCACCAGCCAGCCGCCGCGCGCCGACAGTTGCGCATGCCAGCGCTGCAGCCTGTCGATGGCAAACAAGACTCCGGTCGGATTGTTCGGCTGCATCAACACCAGCACTTCCAGCCGCGCCAATTGCCCATCTATTTCATCCGGCGACAACAGCGACACCTCATGCCCGGCGCTGCGCCATGCTTGCGCATGCTCGGCATAGCCCGGATGCAGCACACCGACGCGGCACTTGGAACGCAGCCGAGGCAGCGCCTGGATCGCGGCCTGCGATCCAGCAACCGGCAACAAATCCTGTGTGCCGAAGTAGTTTGCCGCGGCTTGTTCCAGCCCATCCTGTTCCTGCGGCAGGCGCGACCATGCATCAAGTGGGAGCGCCGGCGGCACGAAAGGCGTGGGGTTGATGCCGGTAGAGAGATCAAGCCATTCTGAAAGCGCGATACCGTAGCGCATGCTCGCCGCGCGCAGTTGTCCGCCGTGCTCAAGCATGCCAGCCGCCAGCCAGAGCGCCCAATGCGATCAAGATCAGCCACAGCCACACGCTGTGCCGCACCAGCATGACTGCGCGCGCAATGTCATTTCCACTGGGTGCATTCCCGCAGCCCAACAGAGGCCGCATCTCGAGCACCCCATGGTAGAAGGCAGCCCCGCCCAATTGCAGATTGAGGCTACCCGCACCCGCAGCCATCACCGGGCCTGCATTCGGGCTGTCCCAAGCCTTCGCCTGCATCTTCCAGCAGGCGAAGGCTTGCGCAGTGCGCCCCAGCAGCGCATAACTGATGGCCGTCAACCGCGCGGGAATAAAATTCAGTACATCGTCGATACGGGCCGCAGCCCAGCCGAATTGCAGGAAGCGGGATGTGCGATAACCCCACATC
>JBGPSQ010000195.1:0-5205 GCA_041490205.1 Gallionellaceae bacterium | reverse complement strand
CCCGCCACGCTGGGGCGCGCGCCGCTGAAAGCGCAAGTGATCCACTTCCTCAACAAACCTTTGCCCGGCCACATGCCGAAAAGGACATCGCGCGCGCTACTCGACATAGAAGACAGCGCCATCGTGCCGGTGATACGCAACCCGCGCAAGGTGACCGAGGATTCCGAGGCGGTGTTCTACTTCCCCGGCTGCGGCTCCGAGCGCCAGTACAGCCAGGTCAGTTTGGCAACGCAGGCGATGCTTTACGAGACCGGCGCAATAACGGTCTTGCCGCCCGGTTATCTCTGCTGCGGCTATCCCCAGACTGCTGCCGGGCAGGCAAACCGCGGTGATGCGATCACCACGCAGAACCGGGTGCTGTTCCATCGGGTGGCGAACACGCTGAATTACCTCGACATCAAGACCGTGGTCGTGTCGTGCGGCACTTGCATGGACCAGCTGCTTAAATACCAGTTCGACAAGATATTCCCCGGCTGCCGTCTGCTCGATATTCACGAGTACCTGCTTGAGAAAGGGGTAAGGCTGCAAAATGCAGAGGGCACACGTTTCATGTACCACGATCCTTGCCACACGCCGATGAAGGCCTACCAGCCGCAGAGGGTGGTGAACGAGTTGATGGGCGTCAACGTCTCGCTGAACGACCGCTGTTGCGGCGAATCCGGCACGCTGGCCGTCACCCGGCCGGACATATCCACCCAGGTGCGCTTCCGCAAGGAAGAAGAGATGCGCAAGGGTGCTGCTGCGTTGCGCGCCGACGGGTTCAGGGGCGACATCAAGGTGCTCACCTCCTGCCCATCCTGCCTGCAAGGCCTTTCGCGCTACAATCACGACGCCGATGTCACGGCGGACTACATCGTCGTGGAAATGGCCAAGCGCCTGCTGGGAAATGATTGGCTGGAAAATTATGTTTCAGCAGCAAATAACGGTGGAATAGAAAGGGTGCTGCTATGACGGCACCAGGAAATTGACGCACACAAAACCTGAAAAAGGCCAAAAGAAACCAAAGGGACAAGGTAAAAATGCTCATATGGTCATTGGAGCCGACTGACGAGGACGCCAGCCCGGCATTCAAGAACGTTTCGACCTGCAAGAAGTGGTTGCAGCAGATGCAATTCACCAACCTGTCGGCCACACAGGCGAACCTGCGCGAACAGTTGGCGGAATTCGACCGCTATCCGGTGCGCGGGCTGGAGCGCTTGCAAGTGCTGGAAACCCTGCGCAAGACCGTGCACGAATTGCAGGAAGATTGCGCAAAAAAAATTGACGCCAAGCCGCTGCCGTTGAGCGACATCGAACTGGCGACGCTTGCCTCCATCACCGGCCTTTGGCAGAGCATGTCCGTCGGCTACTATCGTTGCCTGATGGCTTTTGACGAAGGCGACAAGCAACTCAAGTCGCAGGGTGCGTTGCTGTGTCACCGCTGCCTGATGTACAGCGGGAAGCAGATATTCGAATACCTGCGCGCCGGCTACGAATTCGATGGCGAGCAATGGCGGCAATTCCATTCCATCTACCTGTTTGCAGAGGAAAACGGATTGTTGCCCACGGAAGTTGAAGACGAATTCAGCGATCATGGCCGACTTACCACCTGCCGTTTCATCTACCTCAAGATACTGTTTACCTGCCACGCGCGCGTGCAGGAGCTTTCGTCCCACCAGCAGGAGCTGCTGGACCAATGGCTGTCGCAATGGACGGACACGCTGACGATAGAGCGCACCTGCACGGTGAGCCGGGGCGATGCACCCCCACTGGCGATAGATCCTGCCAGCATGCACGGTTTGCAGCCGTTGAGCCAGGATATGCTCGGCAAAGCGAATATGCGTTATCTGCCCATGGTGCCGATGAGCAAGCTCCTGCGAGTTAAAACCATTCTGTTGCAGCAGGGGCAAACACCGGCACAAGTTGGTCTGGGCAACGAACAGGACAGTGCTGATTGCATCAGGCTGCTCACTCTACTGCACAAGCACTGGTGCGAGCCGCGTCCGCAGCGCCTGGCAGAGCGGCAGGGCTCCACGCAGGAAATGGTGCTGCGGTATGGCCTGGAAGACATCCATTCCTGGATGGCTCCACGGCAATTTGATCACCAGAAGCTGGCCTATGAGATCCCGCAGGAAGCCTGGCGCGCAGAAGACCTCAGCATCCTGGGGGCACGCCTGATGCGAGTCAACAAGGCGGGTGCCCGCATCGGCATGAACCGCATCCTTGCGGTGCGCGCCGCCAATGCATACCAGATTGCCACGACCGTCTGGGTCAGTATTACGCGCACCGGCGAACTTCATATGGGCATACGCTTCCTGCCCGGAACAGCAACTCCCGTCATCGTGCGGGCCGCCATCAAGCCGGGTGAGCCGCCGGGCAAGCCGGCTCCCGGACTGTTGCTTTCCGCCGTGCCCAACCTGGGCATCCCGCCCAGCCTGTTGATCCCGCGCAATTTATACCATCCTGAGCGCATGGTCGATCTGGTCTTGCCGGCCAGCGAAAAACAGCGCGTCAGGATGAAATACAGCGTTGAAAAGGGCGTAGATTACGAACGGGTGAGTTTTTTGCAGGAATAGTAGCGGAGCCAGATTGGCTCGGCGTCCGAGCGGCGCCGCTGAAATGATAAAGGGGGCACTGAGTGCCCCCCGGAGGGTCATCACAAAGAACCTCTGATTAGTCCTGTGGCTTTGGCTTGGGCCGCTTGCCTACGGTGATCTGCAACACTTTTTCTGTCTGGTTGCGCATCAGCTTGAGCGGTACGGTCTTGCCGGGGGTGATGGCGGAGATCACTTCCAGCATGGTGGTGGAGTCTGTCAGCGGCTTGTCGTTTATCATGGTCAGCAGGTCGCCGCGTTTGACGCCGGCTTTGTCGGCCGGGCCGCCGCGCACCACTTCGGAAATCAGAACGCCCTGGACATCGCCCAGCTTGAACGATTCGGACAGTTCCGGGGTGAGATCCTGGACGCCGACGCCGATCCAGCCGCGCGTCACCGAGCCGGTCTGGATGATCTGCTCCATGATTTTCTTGGCGGTGCTCGCCGGGATGGCGAAACCTATGCCCAGCGAGCCGCCGTTCGGCGAGTAGATCGCGCTGTTGATGCCGATCAGGTTGCCGTTGACGTCCACCAGCGCGCCGCCGGAGTTGCCTGGGTTGATCGCGGCATCGGTCTGGATGAAGTTTTCGAATGTGTTGAGCCCGAGGTGGCTGCGCTTGAGCCCGCTGATGATGCCCATGGTGACGGTCTCGCCCACGCCGAAAGGGTTGCCGACGGCGAGTACGATGTCGCCCGGCTGCGCCTGGTCGGAGTGGCCGAAGGTGATCGCGGGCAGGGAGGCGCCGGGCAGGTCTATCTTGATGACCGCCAGGTCGGTCTCGGGATCCGAGCCGACGACGTGTCCCCTGGCATGGCGTCCGTCGGCAAGCGCAACCTCGATCTTGTCGGCGGATTCGATGACATGGTTATTCGTGAGGATGTAGCCGTCCTTGCTGACTATCACTCCGGAGCCCAGGCTCGCATTCGGTTGCTGATCGCCCCCGTCTTCGGAGGGGTCGCCGAAGAAATAGCGGAAAGTGGGATCGTCCGAGAATGGGTGGGCGGGTGACTTGACGATGGTGGTGGTGAAAATGTTCACCACGGCGGGCATGACTTTCTTTGCCGCTTCGCTGAATCCGGCGTGGGCAATGTTGCCGTCCTCATTCGTGGAGCTCTCGTAAATCGTCACTAGGCCGCTGCGCGCGGCAGTGGGCAGCAGCTCAGGCCGGAGGGTGTGCACTACAAAAAATATGGCAAGCACGATCGTGGTTGCCTGTGCGAACATAAGCCAATATTTGCGCATGATATTATTCCGGACTCTAGCCGGATTAAGGTTTTTCCAAGGTGGTTTATGTTACTCCATGAACTTGATAATTATATCGCAAGCCTGCTGAAGACAGACCGTTTTCGCGACTATTGCCCGAATGGCGTGCAAGTGGAGGGGCGGGCGGAAATCCGGCGCATTGCCAGTGCTGTCACCGCATCGCAGCACGTGCTGGAGGCCGCTGCTGCATGGGGTGCGGATGCCGTCCTGGTGCATCATGGTTATTTCTGGCGCAACGAGGAAGCGAGCATCACCGGCATTAAAAAACGCCGTATCGCCCACTTGTTGCGGCATGACATCAGTCTGCTGGCCTACCATCTGCCGCTGGATGCGCATGCGGAGCTGGGAAATAACGCGCAACTGGGGAGATTGCTCGGTTTTGTCGAGTTGGGGCGCTTCGGCGAACAGGACATTGCTTGCCATGGAGAATTGGCGCAAGCGCAGACCCTCAGCGACCTTACGCGGCATATCGGGGAACAGATGCGGCGCGCACCCCTGGTGATTGGCGATGCTCAGCGCAGCATTGCGCGCATCGCATGGTGCAGCGGCGCGGCGCAAGGTTATTTTGAAGCGGCCATCGCATTGGGGGCGGATGCATTCCTGACAGGCGAGATTTCCGAGCAGAACGTGCATGTGGCGGAAGAAACCGGGGTCGCCTTCATATCCGCCGGGCATCACGCCACGGAACGCTATGGCATCAGCGCGCTTGGCGGGCATTTAGCAGAACGCTATAACCTGAAACACAGGTTTTTTGATCAGGATATTCCGGTCTAGGGGATGTTCCGGTCTGGCACCGCATAATGCCGGTACAAACCCGGAAAACCAATTTCACCAATGCCGCATAGTAAATCAAGCGCATTCCTGTAACGAAGCGTCCGGTACGGAACGATTCTGGGGTATATTAGTCTTAGCTTATGAAACTCTCCAGATAGGAAAAATCATGTTCATACCTCAGTATCGCGGGAAAAGACGGCTGGTCCAACTGGCTACGCTGTTTCTGATCGCCCTGATTCCCGCCGTCGGATTGTTCAGGATAGACCTGACCACCGCCAGTTTTGCGATTCTTGACCGCCAGATATGGTGGTCGAATTTCACCCTGGTGTTCGGACTGGCCATCATTGTCGCCACGGCCCCCATCATCACCTACATGACCATCGGTACAGTCTGGTGCGGTTGGGCATGCCCGCAAAATCTGCTTTCGGAGTGGGCGAACGGCTTGACCCACAAACTGCTGGGCAAGCGCGCCAATGTGGATGTGGGTAGTGAGGGCATGGTGGTAGCCGCAGCCAAGAACAAATTGCTCAACTGGGTGGTGCTTGGAGTAACCTTCCTGGCGGCATCGCTGGTGCTGGGCATCATCCCGTTCCT
>JBGPSQ010000194.1:0-5286 GCA_041490205.1 Gallionellaceae bacterium | reverse complement strand
GTTGTGTGGAAAACAGGATTGGATCATTGTGCAGTGTCTGCATGATCGCGTTGGAGATTTGGTCTTTGGGAAGTGCGGAAAGGTGACTTGTGGCTGCGATATAGATAATCAAAGGGAGTGCGAGGATATTGGTGGCAACAATGTCGGTGATTGAGCCGATGATGACGCCTTTAACTGAAATCTTTTTCAATGCATTTCCTTTCGGCAATGTGGGCTGCGGTGAGGCGCGAACCGCGTGGTTTTCATTTTGACCAGCCGCCATCATATCCGTAAATTCCGATGCCGACTATCGGCAAGGATGGGCAGGGCGCAAACCCCATGTGGGTGCGGATTCACCTCGCAGAGGCTCTTGCACCCCGTGGGTGTTCGCATACACATTCGGGCTCACCTGTAGGTGCGAATTCACCTCGCAGAGGTTCTTGCACCCTTGGGTGTTCGCACGCTGTCCTGATTATGTGCGAATGAATTCGCACCTACAGGTGGTTGTCTTCAAATACACCTTGGTATTCCTTCCGCAGGAACGGGGAAGAAATGGGTGCGGCGCTAATCGCTCCGAATCTTAAAACCGATACCCCACCAAAAAATTCACGCTGGCCGCGCCACGGCGCTGGGTGAGCGGGCTGTTTGCCGCGCTGCCTGTTAGCCATTTGTACGATGCGCCCGCGCTGCTGAACCATTCCGTGCCGTAGTTGTGCGCCCAGTTGGCGGTGAGGGCGTAGTCCTTGATGCCCGCACCGGCGTTATAGGCGGTGAGCACGTTGCCGGAGGCCAGGGCTTGCTGGGAGTTCACGCCGAAATAGGTCTGGTTGTAAAACGCGCTGCCCCAGTTCATGTTCACGCCCATGCGCAGGCGGTCGTTGGCGGAAACGGGGAAGCCGATGCCGCCGCCCAGCTCGGCATGGGTGCCGTGGACGCCGGTGTTGATTCCGCTGGAAACATACCAGGGGGCGAAGCGCATGTTCAGGAATGCGCCCATCTCGACGGAATAGCCGATGTCGCCCATGCCGTTCAGGCGCGGGTCGGCGTTTTGCCAGCGCGCATGGCCGGGGGTGAGGCGCAGGCCGTATTCCAGGTTGCGGGTATTCGAGAGGTTGTAGCCGATGCCGCGCAGGGGGCTGATGAACAAGCGGCCACGGGTGGCCTCCAGCAGGGGCATGAAGCGCAGGCGGTCGGATGCCGAGCCTTCGTAGCGCGGGGCGTAGCTTGCGCCGCCGCCCAGGGAAACCTTCCACTCGGAGGGAGGCGGGGCGGGCTCGCCTACGGGCGGCACGTTGCGCAGCGGCAAGTCTGGTATCGGCTGCGTGTCCATGCGCTGGGCCACGGCGGGCAGGGCAGTCATGGCGGCGGCTATCAGTGCAAGCGCTTGTTTCATCGAAGTCTTTCCGGTGATTGGCTTGTCAGAAAGACCGTCCCTGGCAGGGAAAGTTCAACAAGACGTAGGTCGGGTTAGGCGCGTTCTATGCGCCGTAACCCGACAGAGTGAACCGTCGGGTTACGCTGCGCTAACCCGACCTGCCAGGCCGATGATCAATCAGACCGAAACCCAGGCGTTGGCTTCTTTGTAGTCGGCGAACACGCGGATGTCGGCATCCACGAATATGCGCGAGAGCCAGGCCTGCCAGGTGCGCCATTGGTCGGTGGTGACGACGGCGATCTTGCTGAAATCGTGCGGGTGCTGGCGGGTGAAAAACTTGAGTTCTTCCCAGGCCACGTCCACCGTGTAGCCTATCATGTCGCTCAGGTCGATCAGCAGGTTGACCGGGCCGGGGGATTGCAGCTTGAGCAGCGCCTGATCTTCGAATTGCTTGAAGTCGGCAAGGGTGAATTCGCCGAGCACGGCGGCGTTGAGCAGGTTGGCTTGTTGCTGGATGGTGATCATTTTATTTCTTTCTGAGTCGGAATGCAGGCCGGGCTCCGCCCGGCAGTTTTTCCTGGCGGTAGGAACCCGCCCTGTGTTTAATGCTACGGCCCTAGGCGCAAGCTTACCACACCGCTGGCGACTATGAGCAGCATGCCCAGCCATCCGGCGAGCGGCACGGTGTCGTGCCAGATCAGCAGGTCAAACAGGCTGGCGACGGCGATGGTGCCGTAGGAAAGGCTGCTCATCGCCATGGTGTGGCCGATGCGGTAGGCGTGGGTCATGGCGAGCTGGGCAAAGGTGGCCGAGGCGCCGATGGCGACCAGCAGCGCCAGCTCGCCCAGGTTGGGCGCATGCAGCCCGTCCTGCAGCAGCATCCATGCGCCGCTGCCCAGCGTGGCGACGAGGTTGAAATAAAACACGATGCGCAGGGCCGGTTCACCCTTCTGGCCCAACTGGCGCACATTGAGTATGGCCACGCCCGCCAACAGGCCCGAGAGCAGGCCCAGCAGGCCGTCTCCGAATTGCTCGCGCGCCAAAGTGGGTTGCAGCAGCAACACCACGCCGGTGAAGCCGATCGCCAGGCTGGCGCCCAGCGGCAGGTGCAGCTTTTCCCGGAACACCAGCAGGGTGAGCGCGGCCAGGAACAGCGAGGAGGTGTAGTTGAGCGTGATGGCGGTGGCCAGCGGCAGAGTGGTGATGCAATAGAAAAACAGCATCATTGCCACCGTGCCGGAAAACCCGCGCCACACATGGCCGCGCCAGTGCGGGGTGGCAAGCGGCGTGCGGCTGTGCAGCATCATCGCGCTCAGGAACAGCAGGCTGAAAAACGAGCGGTAGAACACCAGCTCGCTGCTGGAAAAATCTTTTGCGGCCAGCTTGACCAGCACGCTCATGCAGGCGAATAGCAGACCTGCGAGCAGCATCCACAATGCGCCCATTAGCGAAGCCCCAGAGAAAAGATATTAGCCACGGATTAACACGGATGCACACGGATAATTATTGAGCGTTCAAAATACACGACAATATCTTCGCATTCAGTTTCTTCCCTCACCCTCAGTCCCTCTCCCGAAGGGAGAGGGATGTAAGTCCCTTCTCCCTTCGGGAGAAGGGTGGGGATGAGGGAGGGGGCTGCGCGCGCCACTGTCATGTATTATGAAACTCAACAATGACGGCGTAAAACAGGCCATCTTGCATGCCTGGCAGAGAATGGTGAAATCTTGCCAGCCAATGGTTTTATTGATGATAGTCCGTGTGCATCCGTGTTAATCCGTGGCTAATTGCCTTTTGCGGATTTCTACAGATGCGGCTCCAGATTTCTGCGCAGGAACTCGTGGAAATGCAGCATGCCGTCCTCGGTGGGAGACTGGTAGGGGCCGACTTCCTCGATGCCCTGCTTGTAGAGCGCGCGGCGTCCCTGGTGCATCCTGAGACAAATTACGTCGTCTTCCACGGCGGTCTCGCGGTAGGCTTTTTTCTCGGCTTCCACGTAGTCGCGCTCGAAGAGCACGATGTCCTCGGGATAATAAAACTCCACGATGTTGGTGCAGGCATCCGGGCCGCGCGGCACGATGGTGCTCACCACCAGCGTGTTGGGATACCACTCCACCATGATGTTGGGGTAGTAGGTGAGCCAGATCGCGCCGTATTTCGGCAGCTTGCCGTTGTTGTAGCGCAGCACCTGCTCGGCCCATTTTTCATAGACCGGGCTGCCCGCCTTTTTCAGCGCATTGTTGATGCCCACGGTCTGCACGCTGCACTGGTCGCTGAATGTCCATTCCAGGTCGTCGCAATTGACGAATTGCCCCAGGCCGGGATGGAACGGCACCACGTGATAGTCTTCCTGATAGACCTCGATGAAGGTCTTCCAGTTGAAGTTGTATTCGTCCACTTCCACGCGATCCAGCACGTAGCCGGAAAAATCGATCTCGTCGAAGGCGGGAATCGCGGCCAGGTCTTTTGCGATGTCGCGCTTGCTCGAAAACAGCAGGCCGTTCCATTTTTGCAGCGGCGATTTGTTCAAGTGCAGGCAGGGGTTTTGCGGAAAATGCGGCGCGCCCAGCATTTCGCCGGAAGTCTTGTAAGTCCAGCGGTGCAGCGGGCACACGATATTCTTTGCGCTGCCGCGCCCGGTGAGCATGATGGCCTGGCGGTGGCGGCAGATGTTGGAAAGCAGCTCCACGCCGCCTTCGTTGCGCACCAGCATCTTGGCGTTGTCCATGCTTTCCAGCGCGTGATAGTCGCCCAGGTTGGGCACCATCAGCTCATGGCCGACATACCCCGGCCCCTGATCGAACAGGATGCGCTGTTCAATTTCCAACACCTTGGGATCAAAAAACCAGCGCAGCGGCGGTTGAGCAGAAGCCTGACTGAATTGACCGGTCTTTGCTACATCGGTCATACCCCCATCCTCCAAAATCGAATACGTATCGATAAATGACGAATACGTTGTTATATATAAGGTTTGGGGGGATTGTCCCCTAAAACGAAAAGGGGGGCAACAAAAAAGTGGCGATGAGGTAATTTCCCCTAGCAAGGTCTATTTTTGCAGCAACAACGGGGCCTGCGGGGGGTTAACCAAGCTGCGGAATTAACCGAGTGTGGGGATAAACTATGGAAATGCAGGGCGAGCCTTGCGCAAATTCCCTCCCCCATGCAGGGGGAGGGTTAGGGTGGGGGTGGAGTCTGAGCATGATTGCAGCCCATGGCGCGCACCCCCATCCCAGCCTTCCCCCTGTCAGGGGGAAGGGGCGTACTCAGGCCCCTTTGGGGTGGCTCAATACGCCGCCGTCTTTGCCTTACTTCAAATGCCGCGCCATCCGTTCCAGCACGGTAGTGCGCGGGAATAGCGCCACCACCGCATCCACCGATGGCGTCTGCGTCTGGCCGACGAGCATCACGCGCAGCGGCATGGCGATCTTGGGCATTTTCAGTCCATGCTTGGCCACGGTTTCCTTGATCGCCGCGCCTATCGCAGGCGCCGTCCATTCCACTTCGCTGAAGCGTTCCATCAACTCCTTCAGGGCGGGGATGGATTCGGCGGTCAGGTGGGTATCCAGCAATTCCTGCGCCGGGTGCAGCTCGATATAAAACACCTCGGCGGCATCGGCCAATTCGTTCAGGGTCGCCACGCGCTCCTTGTAGAGTGCGATGATGTGTTCCAGCGCGGGCGCATCGCTCACCAATATATTGCGCGCCTCCAGCCTTGGGTGCACCAGCGCGGCCAGGCGGTCGTTGGGGGATGATTTCAGGTAATGCTGGTTCACCCAGTTGAGCTTTTCCGTATTGAATTGCGCGGCGGAAGGCGTGATGTGGTCCAGGTCGAACCACTGGCAGAACTGCTCAATCGAAAAAATCTCCTCGTCGCCGTGCGACCAGCCCAGCCGCCCGAGGTAATTGAGCACGGCCTCCGGCAGGTAGCCGTCCTC
>JBGPSQ010000193.1:0-5309 GCA_041490205.1 Gallionellaceae bacterium | reverse complement strand
GGAAACAGGGCGATGCCGAACATGCCCACCACCAGCGCGGCGCTCAGCACCATCCAGATGAACGAGTTCTTGCGGAACAGCCAGATGCCCTGCTTGATCCACATCCAGCCGTGCGCTATGCCGGTTCTTCTCGTTTCCATGTTTCCTCCCTACAGCGTCACGATCGCGCCATTGGCCGAGATGTGGCCTGACAGGATGCGCTTGAATTGTTCCGGGTCATGCGCGTGCACCATTTCGCCGTCGCGCGGCAGGTGCAGGTCATACAGGCGCGAGAGCCAGAAGCGCAGCGCGGCGACGCGCAGGGCTACCGGCCATAGGGCTTTTTCTTCTGCCGTGAACGGGCGCACATCATTGTATGCCGCAAGCATGGCGCGGGCTCGCGGTTCATCCAGCGCGCCTTCGGCATTGACGCACCAGTCGTTCACGGTGATGACCACGTCGTATAGCAGGCTGTCGTTGCAGGCGAAATAAAAATCGATCAGGCCGCCGACGCGCGCGCCGTCGAAGAGGACGTTGTCGCGGAACAGGTCGGCATGCACCACGCCTTGCGGTAAGGCGTCCAGGGTGTTTTTTTCGTGGAAGGCGATTTCACTTTCCAGCAGAACTTGATCTTCTTTTGTCAGAAAGCCGTGCACATTTTGCGCGGCCAGCATGCGCCAGGCCGCACCGCGCGGGTTTTCCATTTTGCCCGGGAAACTTTGCCCGGCCAGGTGCATCTGGCCCAGCATGGCGCCGACAGCCGCGCAATGCGCCGCTTCGGGCTGCACCAGCGATTTGCCCGCCAGGCGGCTGACGATGCAGGCGGGCTTGCCGTTGAGTTGGCCCAGGAAACTGTTGTGCTTATTGGCGACGGGCGCGGGGCAGGGTATGCCGTGCCGCGCCAGGTGCGCCATCAGGTCGAGGTAAAACGGCAGTTGGGCTGCGGTAAGTTTTTCGAAGAGGGTGAGCACGAACTTGCCGTTCGTGGTGGTGACGAAGTAATTGGTGTTCTCTATGCCGGAGGCGATGCCCTGCAATTCGAGCAGGCGGCCCAGGGAATAATCATTCAGCCATGCGGTGAGTTCCGCTTCGGTGACGCGGGTGAAAACTGACATTGCGCTTATTGCCTAGAATTTCTTGATGACCCACTGCGGCACGCGCAGCCCGGAATCAAGCCCTTCCTGGCGCGCAAACCTGCCGTCGCCGCGGTCGTCGATCAGGTAGTACGGCCTGCCGTGCTTGGGGGTGACCTTGATCATGTAGAGCTTGCCGCCCACGCGGAACTCTTCTATGGTCTGGTCGCCTTTCTTGGTGATGGTCACTTGAGGCGCATCTTCCGGCCCTGGCTCCAGGTCTTCCTGTGGGATGCTGTCAGTCTTTTCTTTTTTCGCGGGCGCGGGCTCGGGCGCTTCGGCATGGCGCAATACTTCCCCGGCATGGGCATTGGCGTAGAGGAAGCTCAGGAGCAGGAAGGTTTTCAGTTTCATGATGCGGGTTCCGTTGTAGGGTGCGCGATTTTGCGCACGCGAAATTTAGTGAAACACTGAGTCCGGGCGTCATTCCCGCGAAAGCGGGAATCCAGTGATTTTATTTGACTGGGTTCCCGCTTTCGCGGGAACGACGACTTATTTGATGCTCCTTACTGCTTAGCTATTCCCAGCTTGGTCAACACGTCGTCGAGCTGATCCAGCGTGCGGTACTCGATGACCAGTTTACCCGATCCCTTGCTGCCGTGCTTGAGGCCGACCTTGGTGCCCAGGGTTTCGGCGATGCGCTCTTGCAGGCTGAGGATGTCGCGGTCGGCAATCTTGCTCTTGCCTGGCTTGGCGTGCTGCGGATGAGCGAGTTTTTGCACGAGCTGTTCCGCTTCGCGCACCGAGAGGCCCTCGACGGCGATCTTGTTCGCGGCCGCGATCTGCTGCGCGGCACTTTCCAGCGCGAGGATGGCGCGCGCATGGCCCATGTCGAGCTTGCCTTCCGCCACCATGTCCTGGATCACCTGAGGCAATTTGAGCAGGCGCAACAAGTTTGTGGCAGCACTGCGCGAACGGCCCACCGCGTCGGCGGCGGTCTGGTGCGTCATCTTGAATTCGTCGATCAGGCGCTGGATGCCGGTGGCTTCTTCCAGAGGGTTGAGGTTTTCGCGCTGGATGTTTTCGATCAGCGCCATCGCCAGCGCGACGTTGTCCGCCACCTTGCGCACCAGCACCGGCACTTGCGTCAGCCCGGCCAGTTGTGCGGCACGCCAGCGGCGCTCGCCTGCGATGATCTCGAAGCCGCCGACGGCCAGCTCGCGCACCAGTATCGGCTGCATGACGCCCTGCGCCTTGATGGAGGCCGCGAGGTCGTTCAGCGCCGCTTCGTCCATATGGCTGCGCGGCTGGTATTTGCCGGGTTTGAGCTGGTTGACGTTCAGGTCGCGCAGTACGTCTTCCGCTGCCGTTGTGCTGGCGCCGCCTGAAAGCAGGGCATCCAGCCCTCTACCTAACCCTTTGTTTAATCTTGACATTGTATTCCCCTGCTTGGTTTTATTGCAGCCCTGCTTGTTGCAATTCCGGGCTGCCTTGTGGAATCTTGAGCATCTCACCGGCCAGCGCAAGATAAGCCTGCGTCCCCTTGGATAATTTATCGTGATAAAAAACCGGGATGCCGTAGCTGGGCGCTTCCGCGATGCGCACATTGCGCGGGATGATGGTGCGGTAGACCTTGTCGCCGAAATGCTGCTGCAATTGGTCCGACACTTGCTGCGCGAGTGTATTGCGCGGATCGAACATGGTGCGCAGCAGGCCTTCGATCTCCAGGACGGGGTTGAGGTGAGCACGCACTTTGCGTATGGTGTTGACCAAGTCGCTCAGTCCTTCCAGGGCATAGTATTCGCACTGCATGGGGATCATGACGGTCTGCGCGGCGCAAAGGCCGTTCAGCGTCAGCAGGTTCAGCGCGGGCGGGCAATCGATCAGGACGTAATCGTATTCGTCCTGCACGGTTTGCAACGCGCTTGTCAGGCGCGATTCGCGGTTTTCCAGATCCACCAGTTCGATCTCGGCGCCCGCCAGGTCGCGGCTGGCCGGGAGCACGTCATATTGGCCCTTTTCCGATTTGGCGCGCGCTTGCGCCAGGGTGGTCTCGCCGATCAAGACCTGATAGATGCTCGACGTCAGGTTGCGCTTGTCTATGCCGCTGCCCATGGTGGCGTTGGCCTGCGGATCGAGATCCACCAGCAGCACGCGCTGCTTCATCACCGCCAGGCTGGCCGCAAGGTTGATGGAGGTGGTGGTCTTGCCCACGCCGCCCTTTTGGTTGGTTATCGCCAGTATTTTCGTCATTCGTGCATTGCCTTTGGGGTCATTCGTGCTCAGCCTTCAGGTTCACTCGTGGTTTGTGTTCAGGATAACCAGATGTCGCGCGGCTTTCAGGCCGGGCACCTGGAGCGATACGGTTTGGCCGATTCGGACGTCTGCGGGCAAGGCTTTTACGTCATGCTCCAGATGTCCCTTCATGGCGACCCAGCGCCCCCCATTTGCCAGCAGATGGCGGGTCGCTTCGACGAAATCCGCGAGCTCGGCAAATGCCCGCGAGATGATACCATCGAATTTTTCCTTCGGCTCCCATTCTTCCGAGCGGGCGCAGAAAACTTCGGCGTTTTTCAGCTTCAGGTCGATGATCGCCTGCTGCACGAAGCTGGTTTTCTTGCTGTTGCTGTCAAGCAGGGTGAAATGGCAATCCGGCCGCACCAGCGCCAGCACCAGCCCGGGCAGGCCCGCCCCACAACCGACATCCAGCCAGCGCCCCGGCCATAGATGCGGCGCCACGGCCAGGCTATCGAGCAGGTGGTGAGTGACCATTTGCTCCGGCTGGCGGATGGCCGTCAGGTTGTACACCCGGTTCCATTTCTGCATCAATTCCAGGTAGCGCAGCATGTCCTGCTGGGCCGCAGCCGGAATATCCAATTCCAATTCGGCGATGCCCCGCTCCAGTTCGCGAGAGAGGTTTTCCTTGTCCAGAATCACGCGCTTTTCTTCTCTTCTGCGCCTACATCGCCCGGCTTCTGGAAGCCGCGCTTCAAATGCACCAGCAGCAGCGAAATCGCGGCAGGCGTCACCCCGGAAATGCGCGAGGCCTGGCCCACGGTTTCCGGCTTGTGCTGGTTGAGCTTCTGCTGCACTTCGATGGAAAGGCCGCGCACTTGGCGATAATCCAGGTCTGCGGGCAGTGCGGTATCCTCGTGCTGCCCGTGGCGCTCGATCTCTTCCTGCTGGCGCTTGATGTAGCCCTGGTATTTGGCGTGGATTTCTACCTGTTCAGCCACTTTCTCGTCCACATCGGCAGCAGCCGCACCCGGCAGGGTCATCAGGCTGGCATAGGTCACCTCGGGGCGGCGCAGCAATTCGTAGAGCGGGTATTCGCGGTCTATGCTCTGACCAACTATTTCCGCCGCATGCTCGGCGGCACCGTGTTCCGCCAGCATCTTCGGGTTCACCCAGGTGGATTTCAGCCGCTCCATCTCGCGCGCGATGGCTTCGCGCTTCTGCTCGAAAGCCTGCCAGCGCACGTCGTCCACCACACCCAGTCGGCGGCCGGCTTCGGTCAGGCGCAGGTCGGCATTGTCCTCGCGCAATTGCAGGCGGTATTCGGCGCGGCTGGTGAACATGCGATAGGGCTCGGAAACGCCGCGCGTGATGAGATCGTCCACCAGCACGCCCAGATAGGCTTCGTCCCGGCGCGGGCACCAGCTTTCTTCGCCGCGCGCCATCAGGGCGGCGTTGAGGCCCGCCAGCAATCCCTGCGCCGCCGCTTCCTCGTAGCCGGTGGTGCCGTTGACCTGACCCGCAAAGAACAGCCCGTTGATGTGCTTCGATTCCAGCGAGCGTTTTAGCGCGCGCGGGTCGTAATAGTCGTACTCGATGGCGTAACCGGGACGGGTGATATGCGCGTTTTCCAGCCCGGAAACGGAGCGCACCAGCGCCAGTTGCACGTCGAACGGCAGGCTGGTGGAAATGCCGTTGGGGTAGATTTCGTGGGTATGCAGCCCTTCCGGCTCCAGGAATATCTGGTGGGAGTCTTTTCCCGCGAAGCGTGTGATCTTGTCCTCGATGGAGGGGCAATAGCGCGGGCCGATGCCCTCGATCACCCCGGTAAACAAGGGTGAGCGGTCCAGCCCGCCGCGGATGATGTCGTGCGTGCGTTCGTTGGTCTGGGTGATCCAACAGGGCAATTGCTGCGGATGCTGCGCCGCATTGCCCAGGAAGGAAAACACCGGCACTGGATCGTCGCCCGGCTGCTCTTTCATCACCGAATAATCGATGCTGCGCCCGTCCAAGCGGGGAGGC
>JBGPSQ010000192.1:0-5367 GCA_041490205.1 Gallionellaceae bacterium | reverse complement strand
GCCCATGAGGAAGATGGCGGGTGGGTGTGTATTCATCACAGGGGGAATTTAGCCACGGATTTACATGGATTAACACCGATAAAAGCATGGGCGGTAAAAATATTACTGGCTTTTAAGATGTATTGATTTTTCATCGCAGGCATTGTGCAGTTATCCGTGAACATCCGTGTTAATCCGTGACTAATTTGCTGTTCATTTCCTATGCCAACACCCGGTCGCGTGTCTCGCGAATGGAGAACGCCGCCAGAAGGCTGATCGCCGCCGCCACCGAGACATAGCCGCCCACCCAACTGAGGCCGCCTTGCTGCACCAGTTGCTGCGCGATGTAGGGCGCGAGCGACGCGCCGAGTATGCCGCCCAGGTTATAGGCCGCGCCCGCGCCGGTGTACCTGACTGGAGTAGGAAAGAGTTCCGGCAGCAGCGCGCCCATGGGCGCGAAGGTCGCGCCCATCAGGAACAATTCGATGGAGAGAAACGCGGTGATCAATACCGGCGAGCCGCTGCCAAGCATGGGCTGCATCAGAAAGCCGGAGAGCAAGGCCGCGCTGGACGCGGCGAGCAATACTGGACGCCGCCCGAAGCGGTCGGACGCCCAGGCCGAGAGCGGCGTGGCGGCGGCCATGAACAAGACCGCAATGCACAGCATGCCGAGGAACTGCGGGCGCGGGATGTGCAGCGTGGCCACGCCGTAGCTCAGTGCGAACACCGTGGCGATGTAGAACAGCGCATAGCACACCACCATCAGCAACGCGCCCTGCACCAGCGGCAGGGCATGGTGCGCCAGCAATTCTTTTAGCGGCAGCCTCACCGGCTGGTGTGCCTGCAACGCCTTTACGAACACCGGCGTCTCCTCCAGCCGGAGCCGCACATAAAGCCCGACCATGACCAGCGCTGCACTGGCAAGGAACGGAATGCGCCAGCCCCAGGCGCGAAACTGCGCGTCGTCGAGCGCATTCGACAACAGCAAAAATCCGCCGACCGCGAAGAAGAAACCCACGGGCGGCCCAAGTTGCGGGAACATGCCAAACCAGCCGCGTTTGCCCGCAGGCGCATATTCCGCTGCGAGCAGGGCGGCGCCGCCCCATTCACCGCCGAGGCCGATGCCCTGACCGAAGCGCAGCAGACAAAGCAGCGCGGGCGCAATCCAGCCCGCAAGATCATAGCCGGGCAGCACCCCGATCAGCGTGGTGGAGACGCCCATCACCAGCAATGATGCGACCAGCGTCGCCTTCCTGCCCACCCGGTCGCCGAAATGGCCGAACAGCAAGGCGCCCACGGGGCGCGCGAGAAAAGCGATACCGAAGGTGAGGAAGGCGTTCAGCGCCTGCGCCGAGGGATCGCTGTTGGGGAAAAACAGCGGGCCGATCACCATCGCCACCGCGAGGCCGTAGATGTAGAAATCGTAGAACTCGATGGCGGTGCCGATGAAGCTGGCGAAGGCGATGCGGGCGGTGGAAATCACAGATGTGTTCAATGGTTACTCATGTGCCGGTGGATTAACTCTGGAGGATTTGTGCATCTGCATACTTTGACATTACTTCCTTTTCGTGATTATTCGGGGCTATGTGCAGAATGACGGTGTTTGGTAAATTTATGGTTGGATGGAACGCAAAGTTATTCGCGAACCCCAATACCTCTTCCAGCGGCTCATTTTCATGCCATGTCGTCATGACGAACTTGTCCTTTGGGATTTCCTCATAATTAAATTCCTCCAGATTGGCGTAGTCGACAGAATCATCCCAGCTGCTACAGTTGTTTCCCCATGCCATCATATACAGACAGCCTGATTTTACGAGCCACTGGCTAATTGTGGATTGCCATTCAGGGGTGACTTCTTCTTCGATAATGATGATAACTCTGAAAGGCCCTAATGAGGAAATCTCAGGTGGTTTGGAGCCGGATGTAATTTGTATGTAAGTTACGTCCATCAGTGGAATCTCACTTTCCGCGCATGAACATCGCATCCAGTTCCGCCAGCGTAACCTGGAACCATGTCGGCCTGCCGTGATTGCACTGGTCGGCGCGCTCGGTTTGTTCCATCTCGCGCAGGATGCCGTTCATCTCCGGCAGGGTGAGCTGGCGGTTGGCGCGCACGGCGGAATGGCAGGCCAGCGTGGCGAGCAGCTCGTTGCGGCGCTCGGTGAGCGCGCGCGAAGCCCCGTATTCGCGCAGCTCGCCCAGCACATCGCGCGCGGCGGCTTCGGCGTGCGCCTGCTTGAGCAGTGCGGGCATGGCGCGCACCGCCAGCGTGGTGGGCGAGAGCGGGGCGATGTCGAAGCCCAGTTGATGGAGCGCATCCTGTTCTTCCTCGGCAGTGGCGGCATCCAGCGCGCTGGCCGCGAAGCTCACGGGAATCAGCAAGGGCTGGGTGGGCATCTGCCGCGCATCAAAGGCGGCCTTCAGCTTCTCGTATACGATACGCTCGTGCGCGGCATGCATGTCCACCACGATCAGGCCGCGTGCATTTTGCGCAAGGATATAGATGCCGGAGAGCTGGGCGAGGGCATAGCCCAGGGGGTGCGCATCTTGTTGTGGTGCGGCGCTTTCCTGCTCGCGCACGACGGCAGCTTCCTCCCATATCCGGTACGTGCCCTGTTGTTCTGCCACGCCGAGTGGAATGCGCTGCTGCGCATCGTATTGGCCGTCATTCCCGCGAAAGCGGGAATCCAGCGTTTTTATAAATTCACTGGATGGCCGTCCCTCGAAACTCGCCGCCAGCGGCTCGTTTTCCCGCTTTCGCGGGAATGACGAATCTGGCTCAGCGGCACCCTTGATTTCGCTTCCCGCAATTGGGTGACTTAACGCCTCTTGCAGCGCATGGAACACAAACTGGTGTATGCCCTGGCTTTCGCGGAAGCGCACCTCGCTCTTGGCCGGATGCACGTTCACATCCACCCCTTCCGGCGGCAGATCGAGAAATAGCACATAAGCCGGGTGGCGCTGGCCGTGCAAAATGTCCTGGTAGGCCTGGCGCACGGCATGCGAGAGTACCTTGTCGCGCACGAAGCGTCCGTTCACGAAAAAATACTGCGCGTCGCGCGCCGCGCGCGAATAGGCGGGCAGGGCGGCCAAGCCATACAGGCGCAGGCTCGCCGCCGGGCGATCCACGGCGATGGCGTGTTGCGAGAATTCCTCCCCCAGCAGGGCAGTGATGCGGATGAACAGGGCGTGTTCCCTCACCCTGCCCTCTCCCGGGGGGAGAGGGTTCATTCCCTTTTCCATCTGTAGTGAGTGTGCTGTCTGTTGAGTATTCGCGACTTCGCCCCCTCTCCCGCCGGGGGAGGGCTGGGGTGGGGGAGCGCTCGTTGCAGCCGCCAATTGCCATACTGTTTTGCCGTTGTGTTGCAATGAAAATGCAACATCCGGGCGCGACAGGGCGATGCGCTTGAAAGCCTCCTCGCAATGGGCGAATTCCGTGGCTTCGCTCTTCAGGAACTTGCGCCGCGCGGGGGTGTTGAAATAAAGCTCGCGCATTTCAACGCTGGTGCCCTGCGCATGCGCGGCGGGAGAGGGCGCGCTGTGGCTGCCGTCCATGGCCGTGATTTGCCAGGCATGCTCGGCGTCGCCATTGCGGCTGGTGAGGCTGACCTGCGCCACCGCCGCCATGCTCGCCAGCGCCTCGCCGCGAAAGCCCATGCTGGCCACGCGCTGCAAATCATCGAGCGAGGCGATCTTGCTGGTGGCATGGCGCATCAGTGCATATTGCAGCTCGTCCTGCGGAATGCCGCAGCCGTTGTCGCGCACGCGCAATAATTTCACGCCGCCGCCTTCCAGTTGCACCGCGATCTCCGTCGCGCCTGCATCCAGGCTGTTTTCCATCAGCTCCTTGAGGGCAGATGCGGGGCGCTCGATCACCTCGCCGGCGGCGATCTGGTTGATCAATAGGTCTGGCAGGAGGCGGATGTGAGGCATTTAATGGGGGCGTGGTTTTCTGAAGGCGGATTATATCGCGCCATGGGGTTCTTATCAGTTGGATGGGTGGGGCGGAGCGCGTGCCCCCTCTCCCACCGGGGGAGGGTTGGGGAGGGGGAACGCTCTATTTTTGGAAATTAAGGCTGGAGGTCATTTGCCGATTAGCGCCGGGCAACCCCCGGCGGTTTTGCTTTTGCGAATGAATATGGTCATTTGCCATTTGAATCTCAGGGCGAACGGCTTGGTGTGTAGGTCGGGCTGCGCCCGACGCGGCGGGCAGAGCCCGCCCTACTGTTGGGTTACGCGCCCCGCGCTAACCCAACCCAACTTACCTTGGCCTGCAATCCAGCGGCAGAAACCCAACCACCAAATTGGTTTCATTAGCACCATTCGTCGTCATCTTCCCCGGCGTATTGGCCGCGCCGCACACCCAGGCGACGGGCACTTGCTTGTAGCCCTGGACGACCGCCGGGCGCAAGGTGAGTTTTTTGCCGGTCAGGTTTTTGTTCGTCTGGTTGCCGAAGGTGAGGGTGATCGCGCCGCCGTGCACCGATACATCGGTGACGAAATTGCCCACGATGCGGTCATGCGGGGGAATCCCGGCGGCGTTGTTGTCCGCGGGCAATTGTCCGCTCTTCGCATACTCGCGCGACACCGCTTCCTTGACGAAGCCCGTCAGTTCGATGCCTTCGTTGATCTCGGCGCGTATCACCCTATCCTGGTAGGAAGGCACGGCCATGGTCGCCAGTATGCCGATGATGGCGACGACGATCATCAGTTCGATCAGGGTAAATCCGCGTGCACTAAACTTGGTTGAAGTCATTTTCGTATCCTCACTGTTAACTTATGGCCTGGCCCATGCCGAAAATCGGCATGTACATCGCGATCACCACCACGGCGACGACGATTCCCAGGATGCAATAGATGGAAAGCACCAGCCAGCGTTCGAACAGCGCCAGCCCGGCGGAGCGTTCGGCCTCGGCGAAATCCGCTGCCTGCGACAGCGCGGAGCCGATGTCGCCCATTTTCTCGCCCAGTTGCACCAGCAGCGGGAAGCGCTTCGGCAAGGGCGCAAGGCCAAGCAAGGCCTGGCTGAGCGTGGCTGTTCCTTCGAGCCTTGCCTCAAGGTTCAACAGGCAGAGCGCAAACGGGGCAATGCCGGTTGTTGCCCTTACATGGCGCAGCGCCGCCAGCAAAAGCTGCGGGTTGATGTGCGCCACGCGCAGCCAGTTGGCCGTGCGCGCGGCAAAGGCGCGCACCAGGTACTTGCGCAGGAACGGGATGCCCAGCAACACGCGCTGGGCGGCCGCGCCCAGCCCGGGCGGCAGCAGGTTTTTCCGTTTCAGGAAGAACACTGCACCGGCCAGCGCCGCGATGGCCCACCACCATTCGACGATCACATCCGAAACCCGCATGACGAGCAACGTCGGCCCCGGCAGGTCCGCGCCAAATCCG
>JBGPSQ010000191.1:0-5438 GCA_041490205.1 Gallionellaceae bacterium | reverse complement strand
CCTCTCCCTCCGGGAGAGGGATATGAGGGTGAGGGAACGAACGGGATGCAAAAATGCTGTCATGTATTTGGGAAAGCGCCATAATTGCTTCGTATTTTGGGCTTCGTATTTTGGGGAGCGGCAGCCCGCACTTGACCGTTACCCGCCTTATGACGGCTTGACAACCATCCAGTACAAATTCAGCAACGGCAGCAGGGTTGCCAGCGTGCCGAACACAGCCCACACGCGCCCCAGTTTCCAATAACGCGCGGGAATTTCCCCTCCACCGGCAAACTTTCTTGCCATCCTCTCCTGCGCTATCTGCACCGGAAGCAGAATCACCACCCATATGATGCCTGAGGCGACAAACAGCCAGAAACCCCATTCCAGCCAATAGATGTGCATAAAATCGATGTGGTGCAGCAGCACGTTGCCAAGGCCGCCAATGAGCACCAGCAGCACGCCGCCAGCGGTGAAAATCCAGTCGGTCAGCGTTACCTGGCGCTGGGCGAAGGCGATGATGACGGGATTCCTGGTGCGATCGGCCATCGTCTTCCACCACCCGGTAACGATGATGTTACCGAGGAACAGCACCACTCCCAACAGGTGCAGCGATTTCAACCACAAATAGGTATTGTCCATGGGGGATTACTCCAGATGAAGGGTGATTTTGCGGTGCTGGGCGTCCAACACGAAAGTTGATTCCGCGAAGCGGGGGTTCCTGCCGAACGGGCGCGTGCCCGTGACTGCCCAGCGTTCTCTGGGGATGCCGAGAAAGTTGCGATCCAATATTGCATTGCTGTTTTCGTCATGAAATGCCAGCGCCGCATAGCGCCCTGCCGCAAGATCGCTGAAATGGAATGTGATGGCCTGGCCTGCGGCAACAGCAATCTGTTTCAGAGGCGGAATTTGATCGGGAAACAGTTCTGCATCGGCCTCGGAGAACACCGCCAACCGCACATTGCCGCTGTTATTGGAAACCCCCTCCACTACAACTTCAAGGTCGGCTTTATCCTTAGGCTGCGCGGGATCTGCAAATGCTGGCTGCGCGAAGACGGCAACAGCCAGTGCAGTGTACATAAATATTCGTGGCATATTTTCTTCCTGAAATTGTAATCGCTGTGCTTGGGCAGGCCGGGTTTCGAGCCTGTTCATGGTCCCGCATGCGACAATGGCTCACGAGATGCCGGAGGCATGGGTTGCTCTGCGAACCAGCTCTCCTCAAGCGGCATGGCCTTTGGAAACTTCAACACGGCGTAGCCCGACCCCCTTCCGTTTCCGGTTCCCTTTACCCCCTGACTCCAGTAACCGCTGACCTGCCCCTGCTTCAAGTCGATTGAGTCCACTGCGAAATTAAATGTGCCGGTGAAGACTCCCATCACCATCCAGGCGCAGGTATGGGGTTGAAATTCGAGGTAGATTTCGTTCGGAGAGTTGACGGCAAGGGTGCCCGTCATGCTGTCGCATGCGATCGGTATCCAGATGAATGTGCGGGACATGTTCGCCTTGAGGTCGATCTGCCGAGCCTGGCTGCCGGTTGCGACATTGCTGAAGACGATGCTATCCGCACAGGCATTGCCCGGGAGGATGCCGCCCAGAACGAAAAAGCATATTCCGGTGCTTTCGCACGCGCGCGTCTTCGGATCCGAACCGCAAATCGTCACCTTTTGGCCTTCATTCGCCTTCAGCAGTTGTTGAACCCCGGCGAGCAACTGCGCGGCGGTATACTTGGGAGCGGCCGCATCGCAATCCGCGGCGGCACAGATGCGCACCTCCTTGACCTTGTCCTGCTGCGGCACTGCAACGCAACCCACAGCCATCCATGCGGCCGCCGCGGCAACCAGCATATTCCATCGATACATGCCCATACGGGTTCTCCCCCAAGTTTACGACATGCGCACTGTATGCATGAATCGCCCGCAGTGGGGGCAAAATGCGACGAAACGCGGAAAACGAGGAGCGAACCGTTTGTCACGGATCGCGACGAATGAGCCACGCACTCACCATTCCCTCAAAAACATCGAAATGTTCTATTTGATAACCCCTGAGTTGCATCTCTTGCGGATTGACCGCCGGGCCATTTACTCGCGCCCAGGCCCATAGCAGCAAAATCCAGTTACGCTTGCCGAAGCCGTTTTTTCTGAGCCATACCCAGGCGTTACCTGGCTTCATCAAGTGGGTTGTCTCTATTATCAGCAGCGTTCCGCCGTCATTCACGCACGCCATCAGCCGGTGCAGCGCTTCATGTTTATCATTCAACACCGCCAGCAGCGAGGCCGCCGAGACTACGTCCGCCTTGCGGCCACTGGCAAGCAGATCGTCGATTCCGGCCACCTGGAAATCAGCTCGCAAGAAAGAGCGGCGCGAGATTTCTCGTGCCTGCTCGACCATGGCAGGGTCGATGTCAAATCCGGCGGATCGATATCCATGTGCGGAGGCGTCCCGGGCGACCAGCCCCGGTCCAGTACCCACATCGAACCAGATTTTTCCTTCACCCGACGGCAGCAGATGCACCGCGCGGTCGTGCAGTTCCCGGTAGAAAGCCGCAGACTGCACGTAGCTGAAGAAACGCGCTGAAAACCGGCTCATTGCGCGATCCGGTCCGTTTTCCTATACGCAGGCATCCATAGCCACAGCAAGAGCGCAATGACAGCGGCATTGAACATCGGGAAACCCGAGAGCGATATTCCAACCGTGCCCTGCAAAGTGAAATATAAGCCGACCGCCAGATCGATGATCTGTATCCATATCATGCCAAGGATCAGCACCCGGTGTTCGGCGGGGCTGCGCGACGCAAGCAGCAACAGCGCCCCATACACGAGGAAGCGTGAGGACAACATTCCAAGCGGATAGGCAATGTCATCCGCCACTGCCGAATGCCCCATCCAATGAAGCGTAGCGTTCGGCGCCAGCACATACAACAACCCCAGCACCATTTGAACGATGCCCACAGCGAATAGCGTCACTTTAAATTTCTTCATTGGCTTCTCTCATGTCTTGTATAAAGGTGCCGCGATAATATTTATGTTGCTATACAATTGGAAGTAGTTACCAAATAGTAAGCATGAAAAATGACTAAATTTGACCCTGCACAACCATGCGACGAAGATTGCCCGGTCCGGCGTGCCGCTGACATCGTGGGGCATAAATGGACTACCTTGGTCGTGCGCGACCTTTTATCAGGCAAAAAGCGTTACTCGGAACTGCAACGCTCGATTAACGGGATCAGCCCAAGGATGCTTGCGGCACGACTGAAGGAACTGGAGAATGCAGGTGTTGTAACAAGAACCGTATTCCCCACGATTCCGCCGACGACGGAATATGAGCTGACCCGCCTGGGCCGCAAGCTGGAAAAATTGATTCATGCGCTGGCAGAGTTCGGGATGGCGCTTAAACGAAGGGGGTAATTCTGATGCTTTGTCTGAGGGTAAGCCGCACATGTTCATGATGTGCATAAATCCCTTACGGTATCCACGCTCATCGTGCCGGAAAGATTGGCAATCATGAAAACATCGTTATTTCACAACGATGTTTTTTTGCTGTGGCGCGCCCGACATGGTGCGCGTTATCCCTGGGAAGTATATTTCACGGCCATCGACCCATGACGGGCATTCAAGATTGCGGAAGCGGATGCTCAGAAGTGACCACAACCCCATGGCGTGAACCCGCACCTTAAATAGACACCCCCTAAAGATCAGTTGCTCCGTCAGAGCCGCTTTCCAAGCCAGGCCAGGCGCGGCCTTTTCCGCTTCTATCCCCTGATGAAACCAGCCGCCATGTGACCAGGCGGCAAACCGTGAAGCCGCTGGTCAGTCAGGCGAGTGAGTGACTGTTCTCCCCACCCCTCAAGGAGGCGAAACGCGGCGGGGATGAACCATTCCTTTCATCAGAATTTCCTGGCCATCAGAATTTCCTGGAGAGCCGGATGCTGAAGGCCTGGTTATTATCCAGTCCGGCGGAATGCTGACGCTGATATTCCATGTCAAGGTTCCATCCGTTGTGCAGCGCAAAATTGCTGCCCACGCCAAGCAGCAATGAATTCGAGCTGGTTGACGGCATTGTCAGGTTGTACCGTGAACCGGTCGAATCGGCATAGGCAAGTGAAGTCGCGCCAACCCCCTCGATATGATGCTGGTATTCGATGCGCACGCGAGGCATGGCCAGACCTGCATCCAACTGATGCTGGGATTCAGCACGGAAGCCCAGCGATACTTGCTGAGACTTGTTGGACTGGCTGGCATAATTCAGCGCAAAGATGCCGCCGCCGGTTTCGGTTGCCGCATTCAGCCTGTCGACCGCCAGGTCATACCGCGCATAAGGCGAGAGGATCAAACCTTCGTCGCGGTGCTCATATCCCGTTGCCAGCGAGGCCCATGTCTGGCTGCCGGTACGGTTGGCCCGCGCAAAGTCGTTGACTGCGGCAACATAGCGGGTTGTATCGAAGCCCAACGAGCCGTAGCCGAGCAATGCATCCACGAACATCGTACTGGTTGCCTGATAGCTGGCATAGCCTGCAACGCTGTTTCCGGTGGAGTTGCTTCCCGTCCCGTCAGAACCAACGGTGCTCTTGTCGCGGGCATATCCGATTCCCACGCCCAGCGTCAATTGCTCGTTGAAGCGCTTGTCCACGCCGATGCTGGCGCCGCTGGTCGTGAAATCAACGCCCGGTCCCGCCGTCCCTTGCTGGTTTCTCGTGCCGAAGCGCAGGTTGCCTGCACCCCAGATTTCAAGGCCGCCGGAGCCGCCGGGAGTTGCTCCATCGCTGGAAAGCATCATTTGGGAAATCGTCCCCACGTTCAGATTGACCGAGTTGGTGGTGACAGCGGATACCAGCGCAGGGGCAAGCAACGCAGCGAAGGGCGAACCAGCGCTGCCATTGTTTTGGCCGGAGCCGATGGCTGGGCCGACAACGCCGGTCTGGCGGTCATTCACCAAAGAGGCGCGCCCAGACTGGGGAGTGCTTGGCGGCGTGCTTTCACCGCCAAAGCTTTCCACACCGCCTGCCAGGGACAATGCTTTTGTCGTCGCTGCAAAGTTCGTTGCCTGGGCAGCCTGGGCCGCATGGTGGCGCGACTCCAGCCGCTGCTGGAAGTTGAACATTTGCGCCTCGCGGAAGCGTCTTGCAGTTTGCGTCTGTGTATCGATCAGTCCGGTTACAGCGGCATCCTTGGTCGGATCGGGACGATTGACGACAGTTACGGTTACGGCAGCGGGCGCCGATGTTCCGCCAGCGCCGGTGGCCGTGTAATTGAATGTATCCGCGCCGGTGTAATTGGCGGCCGGGGTATAGGTCACCTTGGTACCGCTCACGGTCGTCGTGCCATGCGCGGGTGCGGTGGAAATACTGATTCCGGTGGCGGGGTTCCCGCTAATGTACGGAGCAAGATCGAGCGTCACCGCCATATTCATCGAGACCATCATTGACGCAGCATTGGCAGTGGGAGGCGCCAAGGTATAGG
>JBGPSQ010000190.1:0-5444 GCA_041490205.1 Gallionellaceae bacterium | reverse complement strand
TTCTTGAATATATGTTCTTTAGTTGGGTTTACTGAACTATCAATTATTTTTCCATCGAGTGTGAGGATGCTAAACAATTGTAGGTTCCACTTTGAGTGTTGGCGCAACCATACCTGATAGTCGTTGAAGTCATGCGCAGGCGTAACCTTCACAACGCCGGTGCCGAATTCCTTGTCCACGTATTCGTCGGCGATGATAAGAATGGGACGGTTACACAGCGGCAACATGACTTGCTTGCCGATGAGGTGTTTGTAGCGTTCATCCTCGGGATGCACCATCACGGCTACGTCGCCAAGCATGGTCTCGGGGCGGGTGGTGGCGACGGTGAGGTGGGTCAATCCATGCACACTATCCTTCTCGACGAGCGGGTAGCGAATGTGCCACATGAAGCCGTCTTCTTCCTCCTGCACCACTTCCAGGTCGCTTACTGCCGTGTGCAGCTTGGGATCCCAGTTCACCAGGCGCTTGCCGCGATAGATAAGACCTTCGTTGTAGAGGCGCACGAAGGTCTCGGTGACCACCTTGTTCAAACCGGGGTCCATGGTGAAGCGCTCGCGCGACCAGTCCGGGGAGGTGCCCAGGCGGCGCATCTGTTTGGTGATGGTGTTGCCGGAATATTCCTTCCACTCCCACACCTTCTCGATGAACTTCTCGCGGCCCAGGTCGTGGCGCGAAACGCCCTGTGCGTCCAACTGGCGCTCCACCACTATTTGCGTGGCTATGCCCGCGTGGTCGGTGCCCGGCTGCCACAGCGTGTTGTCGCCGCGCATGCGGTGGTAGCGCGTGAGCGCATCCATCAACGTCTGGTTGAAGCCGTGCCCCATGTGCAGCGTGCCCGTCACATTGGGCGGCGGCAGCAGGATGCAGAAATTCTGCTGTTTCGATTGATCCAGCCCGGCCTTGAAATGGCCGGCGTTCTCCCACTGCGGATACCAGCGGGATTCGATGTCTTTAGGTTCAAAACTTTTTGCGAGTTCCATTTTTTGCTTGTCTGTTTGAAATAGCTCCGCCGCTGTAGCGGAAAGGCAAACTATGTAGGGCGGGCTCCGCCCGCCATGTCGGGCAAAGCCCGACCTACGCCTGTCGCTTTGAGTGGTGGGTCACCCCGTGAGGGGGTAAGTGGAGATTATAACAGCAGGGGCTACTTCCGCGAACGCGGGGCGGGCTTTTCAAGCTCGGCGCGGATCAGCCGGGGCAATTCCGCCTGCGTTTCGCGCCAGATTTCCGTCCAGATTGGCCCTAAGCGGGCGGCGAGCTTTTCGCGCAGCAGCGCCTCTAACTGCGGGGCGATCTGTTCGGCGATCTGCCTGCATTGCGCCTCGGAAAGCGGCGCTGCGGCCTGCCTGGCGGCGGGCTGGCCTGGCGCCAATGCCTCGGTGAGCACCGGCAGCATGATGGTGTCGGTCACCTGGGTTTCGGTGAGCACGGGCAAATCCACGAAGGACGGGAGCTTCAGGGTCTTGTCGGATTGTTTGGGTGGCTTGATCATGTCAATCGGCCTTCTTGCGTGCATCGATTTGGCGTAAATCGAAATGGCGCATCTCATAACCGCGGTCGCGGTAGAAGCCGAAGCGCTCCCGTCCCAGGCGCACATCCTCCGCATCCAGCCCCACGATCTCGATCACCCGATCGAAGCGGCTGAAAAAAGGCAGGCAGTCCGTGTGCAGGCTGATGAGCAAGTCGCCGCCCGGAAAGTCCTGCGCGTCATGGCTCAGCACCACCGGCATTTCATCCGCGCCCGAGTCGGCGCTGCGGCAATGCGGGATGAAAGCGGTGGCCGGGTAGTGCCACAGCAAATCATCCAGTTTTGCAGTGCAGGCCGCGTCCGGCGTGTGCAGCAGCACGCGCAGGCCGCCCTGCATGGCCTTGTGGCTTAGCTGGCAGGCGGTGCGGAGCTTATCTTCGCTGCCGGTGTAGAAATCGACTTTAGTCATGGTTTAAGACCAATTTAGCCACGGATTAACAGTGCGTGGTTGTTGCCGCTTTAGCGGCTTTACAACCATGGCCTACCCCTTGCGGGTGCGGATAATCACGGATGAAAACCCCGGCGGAGCAACGGTTCTGGGTGTTGTCTCTATCCGTGTCCATCCGTGTTAATCCGTGGCTAATTTTGCTTACCCTCTATTTCGCCGCCCTATTGATCAAATACTGCGTCAGCAGCGGCACCGGGCGTCCGGTCGAGCCTTTTTCCTTGCCCGATTTGTTGGCCGTGCCCGCGATGTCCAGGTGCGCCCAGCGGTATTCCTTGGTGAAGCGCGCCAGGAAACAGGCCGCCGTGATGGTGCCGCCCGCGCGGCCGCCGATGTTTTGCATGTCGGCGAAGTTGCTGTCGAGCAGGGGCTGGTAGTCGTCCCATAGCGGCAGTTGCCAGATGCGGTCGTGCGCTTCGTTGCCAGCCGCCACCAGTTCCTGGGCGAGTTTTTCTTCGTTGCTGAACATGCCGCTGGCGACATGTCCCAATGCGATCACGCACGCGCCGGTGAGGGTGGCGATGTCGATCACGGTATCGGGGTTGAATTTCTTCGAGTAGGTGAGGGCGTCGCACAGGATCAGGCGGCCTTCGGCGTCGGTGTTGAGTATCTCGATGGTCTGCCCGGACATGGATTTCACGATGTCGCCGGGCTTGGTGGCGCGGCCTGAGGGCAGGTTTTCGCAGGATGGAATCACGCCCACCACGTTCAGCTTCAGGCCCATTTCGGCGATGGCTTGCATCGTGCCCAGCACGCTGGCGGCGCCGCACATGTCGTATTTCATCTCGTCCATTTCCGCGCCGGGCTTGAGCGAAATACCGCCGGAATCGAAGGTGATACCCTTGCCGACCAGCACGATGGGCTTCTGCGTCTTGGCAGCACCCGCGTATTCCAGCGTGATGAGCTTGGGCGGCTGTTCGCTGCCCTGGGTGACGGAGAGGAATGAGCCCATGCCCAGCCTCTTGATGGCAGCTTCTTCCAGCACCGTGGTCTTGATGGACTTGTGCGCCCTGGCGATGGCTCGCGCCTGCGTGGCGAGATAGGTGGGGGTGCACACGTTGCCCGGCAGGTTGCCGAGTGTCTTGGCCAGATCCATGCCGTTCGCGGTGGCGGCAGCCTGGGCCAGCACGTTGTTAAGGGCGGTCGTGGGCTTGGCGTGGGTGAGGAAGGTCACGGTCTTCAGCAGGGCGGGCTTGGCGGGCTTGCTCTTCAGGCTGTCGGCGCGATAGGCGCTCTCATTGGCGGCAAACACCGCCTGGCGCAGCGCAAAGGCCGTATCCTTGCCGAAGCACTCGTCCAGGCACAGAATGGCGTCATGCGCGGGAGTCCTGCCCAGGGCACCGAAGATGACGCGCATGATGTCCGCCGTGGCCTTGCTGCCAGCGGTTTTATCGTCGTTGGCTGGCGCTTTGCCCAGGCCCAGCAGCAGGATGCGCTCGGCGGCGATGCCCGGAATCTTCTGCAACAGGAGCGTGGAACCGGCCTTGCCGCTCATGTCGCCGCGCGCCACGATTTGCTTGAGGTAGCCCTTGGCCGCTTTGTCCAGCGACTGCGCAGAAGAGGAAAGTTTTTTGTCCTCGAACACGCCTGCGACCAGGCATGCTGTACGCAGATTCTCCGGACTGCCCTGTTTTATGCTAAATTTCACCTGATTCTCCTTAATTTAAACGGCAATTTAGCCACGGATTAACACGGATGTACACGGATTGCCCGTTTCCAGTTGCTGATGCAATACATACTAAGCCTGAGCTACGCAGGGATATAACCCATATCCGTGTTAATCCGTGTTCATCCGTGGCTAAATGATTTTCCCAAGTTTATAACGATTGCCGCTCCACATGCCGGATTATCCGCAAACTCAAGAACAAAAGTCAAAGCCGCAAAAGCGTGCGCCGCGCCAAAAGGGCATTTTCCGCCGCGAACTGGTGCGCGAATTCGCGGGGATGGGGCTGCTGGTGTTTTCCATCCTGCTCGGCATCGTGGTGCTGTCGCAGCTCATCCGCCTGCTGGGCGAGGCGGTCGGCGGCGCGCTGGCGGCCGAAGGCGTGCCCGCGCTGATGGGATTCGCCGCGCTCAACTACCTGCCGGTGCTGCTCTCGCTCAGCCTGTTCCTTTCGGTGCTGCTGGCGCTCTCGCGCAGCTACCGCGACAGCGAAATGGTGGTGTGGTTCAGCTCCGGCATAGGTCTCACGCGGTGGATCGCCCCGGTGCTGTGGTATGCGCTGCCCGTGGTGGCGGTGATCGCGCTGCTGAGCCTGGTACTCTCGCCGTGGGCGCTGACCAAGGCCGAGGAATTCAAACAGCGGCTCAACAGCCGCGACGACGTGACCGCCGCCACGCCCGGCGTGTTCCGCGAATCCGGCTCGGGCGACCGCGTCTATTTCATCGAAAAAATAGAAGAGGGACAGAAACGCATCAACAACATCTTCGTGCAGTCCGTCCAGCACGGCAAGATGGGCACGGTGGCCGCCAAGGAAGGCATGCAGGAAATCGCGCCCAACGGCGACCGTTTCCTGATCCTGCTCAACGGCACGCGCTATGAGGGCGTGCCGGGTCAGGCCGATTACAGGGTCGTGCAGTTCGAGCGCTATGCCATGCGCATCGAGACGGAAGAGGCGAGAAGGCCCGCTGCGAAGCTGCAATCGCTCTCCACCCTGGAGCTGCTCGACAAGCCGGACAGTTGGAACATTTCCGAGCTGGAATGGCGGCTCTCCCTGCCGCTCTCCGCCCTGATCCTGGCGCTGCTTGCCATACCCTTGAGCTTCGTCAATCCGCGCGCCGGGCGCTCGTTCAACCTCATCGCCGCCTTGGTGATCTACATGATCTACAACAATTCCATCAGCGTGAGCAATTCCTGGGTGGCGCAGCAGAAGATAGGCGCGGTCACGGGCTTCGTGGCATTGCACGGGCTGATGATGGCCGTGGCGGTGGTGCTGTTCTACCAACGGCTGTCGGTGTATTCCTGGAAGAGGCTGCTGCGATGAGGCTGTTCTCCCGCTACCTGGCGCGCGAAATCTATTCCAGCATATTGCTGGTGTTCACCGCCCTGCTCATGCTGTTCGCCTTCCTCGACCTGATCAACGAGATGAAGGACATGCACGGCAATTACAACATGGGCTACGTGCTGATGTACGTGCTGCTGACCCTGCCGGGGCATGTGTATGAACTGTTTCCCGTGGCGGTGCTGATCGGCACCATCGTTGCCCTGGTGCAGCTTGCCGCGCATTCCGAGCTCACCGTGTTCCGCGCCTCCGGCGCGTCGCTCAAGCAACTGGGGAGGGCGCTGATGTGGATAGGCGCGCCGCTGGTTGGCTTGTGCCTGCTGTTCGGCGAAGTCATCGCGCCGCCCAGCGAACACATGGCGCAGGAAATGCGTCTCAAGGCGAAGAATGCCGAGGTGACGGTGAAGCAATTCCGCTCCGGCGTGTGGGTAAAGGACGAACACAGCTTCGTGAACGCCCACAACATGCTGCC
>JBGPSQ010000189.1:0-5513 GCA_041490205.1 Gallionellaceae bacterium | reverse complement strand
CCCTTGATGAACTGCACCACGCCGACATGCATGCCATGCCCCAGCGCGCGCGCCACCATGCCGAAAGCCGATGAACTCTTGCCCTTGCCGTTGCCGGTGTTCACCAGCACGACCCCGCGTTTTTCCGTGGCACGTGCGATGCCCGCGTCCACCACGGATTTCTTGCGCGCCATCTGTTCTCGATGGCGGGCGTTGCGGTCATTGTCCTGATTATTCATGAGGCAGCTAGTATGTTCATGTAATGCTCCGGGGCGCTTCCTTGATTATTTGCGGCTAATTCCCCCCTTTTCCCCGCTCCCTGCACCATGTATATTACACGCAGTGCGCCCCTGCCGGGGCGAGTTATGTCTGAATGACTAAGGAAGATCGCGATGAAAAAGCTATTCGGTATGTTGATGGCGGCCTTGCTGCTGGCCGCATGCGGGCCAGGCAAGGACAACAAGCCCATGCTGGAAAAAGAGCGCCAAACGCTGGAGACGGCAAAGAAACTGGATAACAAGCAGCAGCAGGATACTGAGAAGCAGCGGCAGGAAATGGACAAGCAAACGCAATAATCCTCGGTCAATCCAGGTTTATCGTGCGATAGCTCACTTCCAGTATTTCCAGTTCCTCCCTGCCGCCGGGAACCTGCATCACCACCACGTCGTCCTTGCGCGCCTTGAGCAGGGCGCGCGCCAGCGGGGAGACCCAGCTTATCAGGCCGCGCCCCGGATTGGCCTCGTCCACGCCGACTATGCTGTAGGTTTTTTCCGCGCCATCTTCCCCGCATACCGTCACGGTCGCACTGAAAAACACCTGATCGCAATCTTCCCGCAGTGCCGGGTCAACCACCTCGGCATGATCCATGCGTTTCGAGAGAAAGCGGATGCGCCGGTCTATCTCGCGCAGCCTCTTCTTGCCGTAAATGTAATCGCCATTTTCCGAGCGGTCGCCGTTGGAAGCGGCCCAAGTGATGGTCTGCACCAGCGCGGGGCGTTCCACCTTCCAGAGCTGCTCCAGTTCATCCCGCAGCCGCTGGTAGCCAGCGGGGGTGATGTAATTCTTTGTGCCGGGCGGCAACTGGCGCGAGGATTCGAGTTCGTCTTCGTCGTCATCTTCCGATTCCTTGGTGAATGCCTTGCTCATGGATGCCTTGTTTATGAAAACCCTGTTTATCTAAAGTGAACCTGCCTTGGAGAATGGATTATAAGACAGCGCTCCCGGGCTTTGGTTGCATTGGCTTCGGGGTTGCATGGGTTTAAGGGCTTGCACCCGTGGTATCATCCCGCGCCATGAAAGCGCAACCTGATTCTCTGCACCGATTCCTGTTTGAAAACGCCGCGATACGCGGAGAACGCGTCCGCCTCGACGATTCCTGGCGCACCATACTGGAGCGCCACGATTATCCGCCCATCCTCGTTCAACTGATGGGTGAGCTGACCGCTGCCGCCGTCCTGCTTGCCGCCACGCTCAAGCTGGAAGGTTCACTTATCCTGCAAATCCATGGCAAGGGCGCGATCAAGCTGCTGGTGGTGGAATGCACCGGCGATCTGCAACTGCGCGCCACAGCCAAGTGGGAGGGCGAACTGCACGGCACTTTGCCCGAGTTGGTCGGCGAAGGGCGCTTCGTCATCACGCTGGATCCGAAAACCGGGGCGCAGGCCTACCAAGGCATCGTCGCCCTCGAAGGGAAGAGCGTCGCGGAAATCCTGGAGCACTACATGTCGCGCTCCGAGCAACTTGAGACGCAACTGTGGCTGTCTGCGGACGAAAACGGCGCGGCGGGCATGCTGCTGCAGAAACTGCCGGAAAAAGAATTCCCGGATGCAGATGCCTGGCCGCGTGTCACCAAACTGGCCGGAACATTACATCGCGACGAATTGCTCCAGCTTTCCACCAGGGAATTGCTGCATCGCCTTTACCACGAAGAAGACGTGCGCCTGTTCGACGCGCAGCCGGTGTCCTTCCACTGCGGCTGCTCGCGCGAGAAAGTCGCGGCCATGCTGAAAATGCTGGGGCGCGAGGAAATAGACAGCATCCTGCTGGAGCAGGGCAAAGTGGAAATCCACTGCGAATTCTGCAACCACCGCTATGAGTTCGATCCGGTGGACGCGGCACTGGTGTTCACCGATTCAATTCCGCCTGCGGTCAGCCAGACGCGCCATTGAACAGCTTTGTCCAGGGCATTACGTCCTTGGTCAGCGCCACCACAACGATGTAGAAAAACACGCCCTGCGCCAGCATCCAGAAGATCAGGCGCGTGCGCTGCGTGCGGCCATAATCAATGGCCACAAAACCCAATCCGACAAAAATCAACAGCGCGACGATTTTGGCCAGCAGCCAGGGCGCGTGGAACGGCGATATGCCCATCTGCCAGGCAAGCAAGATCGCACTGCCCAGCAGCACTGTATCCACCACATGGGGGGCGATCCTGATCCAGCGTTGCTGCATGACGGGCGAGTTGCGCATCGTCCAGATGCCGCGCAGGAAAAAAAGCGTGTAGCTGGCTGCCACACTGGTGACGTGGATGTGTTTCAGCAGCATGGTCAGGCCGCGCCGCGCAAAATGTCCAATGCCACTGCTTCCGCCACCTTGATGCCATCCACCGCGGCGGAAAGTATTCCGCCCGCATAGCCCGCGCCTTCGCCCGCCGGGTACAGTCCCTTGGTGTTCAGGCTCTGGAAGGTTTCTTTGCGCTTGATGCTCACGGGCGAAGAAGTGCGCGTCTCCACCCCGGTGAGCACGGCGTCGGCCAGGGCGAAGCCCTTGATCTGCTTTTCGAATACGGGCAATGCCTCGCGGATCGCGGCGATGGCGTAATCCGGCAGCGCGGTGGAAAGATCCGTGAGGTGCACGCCGGGGGTATAGGAGGGCTGGACTGCGCCTAATTTTTCGGAAGCTCGTCCGGCAAGAAAATCGCCGACCAGTTGCCCCGGCGCGCAGTAATTTCTGCCGCCCAGTTCGAATGCGCGCGCTTCCCACTTGCGCTGGAATTCCACGCCCGCGAGCACGTCGCCGCTGTAGTCCTCTGGGGTCACTCCTACAACAATCCCGCTGTTGGCATTACGCTCGTTGCGCGAATACTGGCTCATGCCATTGGTCACTACGCGGCCTACTTCCGAGGTCGCCGCCACCACCGTGCCTCCGGGACACATGCAGAAGCTATACACCGAGCGCCCGTTGCTGGCGTGGTGCACCAGCTTGTAATCCGCCGCGCCCAGTTGCGGGTTGCCCGCGTTAGGGCCGAAGCGCGCGCGGTCTATCAGCGATTGCGGATGCTCGATGCGGAAGCCGATGGAAAACGGCTTGGCCTCCATATATACGCCCCGCTTGTGCAGCATCTCGAAGGTATCGCGCGCACTGTGGCCCACGGCCAGCACCACATGGCGGGTGGCGATGCGCTCGCCATTCGCCAGCACCACGCCTTGCACCTGCCCATTTTCGGTCTCGATGTCCGCCACGCGGCTCTGGAAGCGTATCTCACCGCCCAGCGATTCGATGGTGTGGCGCATCTCCTCCACCATGCCCACCAGGCGGAAAGTGCCGATGTGCGGCTTGCTCACATACATGATCTCGGGCGGCGCGCCCGCCTTCACGAATTCGGCGAGCACCTTGCGCCCGTAGAATTTCGGGTCCTTGATCTGGCTGTGCAGTTTGCCGTCGGAGAAGGTTCCGGCCCCCCCCTCGCCGAACTGCACGTTTGATTCCGGGTCGAGCTTGCCCTGCCGCCACAAGCCCCATGTGTCCTTGGTCCGTTCGCGCACGGCTTTGCCGCGCTCCAGTATGATGGGGCGAAAGCCCATCTGCGCCAGCAACAGCCCGGCGAAAATGCCGCACGGCCCCAAGCCGATCACCACCGGGCGCTCTGTGAGATTTGCCGGGGTCTGCGCTACGTAGTGATAGCTCGTGTCGGGGGCAGGGGAGACATGCGCGATGTTTTTCTTGAGCAGCGCTGCCTCATCTTTGACCTCCGCATCCAGCGTGTAGATGAACAGGATGCGGGAAGGCTTGCGCGCATCGAAGCCGCGCCGGAACAGGGTGTAATTGACGAGTTCCGCAGGAGCGATGCCGAGGCGCTGGCATATCGCAGCCTTCAGGTCGTCTTCGGAGTGTTCCAGCGGGAGTTTTATTTCGGTGAGTCGCAGCATGGGGGCTATTTTAACCGCACTGCATCAGACCGCCGTGCTTTATCTGCAAACATAATCTGGTGTTACCCAAGTAGGGCGGGCTTTGCCCGCCGTGTCGGGCGGAGGCTGGCCTACTATTTATTTCTCGGCCTGTTCCAGCAGCTTGCGCGCCTGCTCCCGCTCTTCCGGGGTCAGCGCCCGGTAGCCGCGCGTATAGGGCCAGCCGTAGCTCCAGCGGAAACGGGTGGGCCAATACGGCGAGCCGCCGACGCGCACCCCCGCCAGCATCAGCGCGGCTATGGTTGGTTCGCCCACCGATGCCACGCAATTCCGCAATTCCCGGTCTGCCTGCAGGCGCTCGTCATAGGTTCCGCCCGCCCAGTATTTCTTGTCGTGCGTGATGCAGCACTTGAGCCACAAATCCTTTTGCTGCAGCGTGCCGTTGGGAAAATCGCTGCAACCGTCCGTGGTGAAAGGTCTGAGCTGGCCTTCAGCATGGGCCGGGGTTGCGGCCAGCAGGCAGGCGAGGGCAGCGGTGAGGAGATGCGCAGCGATGTGGATTGTTTTCATGTATGACATAATCCCTGTCCTCATTGTAAGGCAGTCGCGGCAACAGGATATGGCAAAAGCGAAAACAGTTTATAGCTGCACCGAGTGCGGCGGGCAGTCGCCGAAATGGCAGGGACAGTGCCCGCATTGCGGCGAATGGAATACCCTGGTGGAATCGGTGGCGGAGGCAATGCCTGCCGCCGGGAAAAACCGCTTCAGCGCGCTGTCGGCGTCGGGCAAACTCCAGCAACTCGCTGAAGTGGAGTCGCGGGAAACATCGCGCACCCCCACCGGCATCGCCGAGTTCGACCGCGTGCTGGGCGGAGGACTGGTGGAAGGCGGCGTGGTGCTGATCGGCGGCGATCCCGGCATCGGCAAATCCACCCTGCTGTTGCAAACCCTGGCGCACCTGGCATCCGAGAAAAAAGTGCTGTACGTCAGCGGCGAGGAATCCGCGCAGCAAATCGCGCTGCGCGCCAAGCGCCTGGCGCTGGATGCGCGCGAAGTGCACCTGTTGCCGGAAATCCAGCTCGAAAAAATCCAGGCCACCGTCGCCCACGAAAGGCCAGACGTGGTGGTGATCGATTCCATCCAGACCGTGTATTCCGAGCAGTTGACCAGCGCGCCCGGCTCGGTAGCGCAGGTACGCGAATGCGCGGCGCAGCTCACCCGCGTCGCCAAGAGCTCGGGCATCACCATGATCCTGGTCGGCCATGTCACCAAGGAAGGCGCGCTGGCAGGCCCGCGCGTGCTGGAGCACATCGTGGATACCGTGCTGTATTTCGAGGGCGACACCCATTCCAGCTTCCGCCTCATCCGCGCTTTCAAGAACCGCTTCGGCGCGGTGAACGAACTGGG
>JBGPSQ010000188.1:0-5527 GCA_041490205.1 Gallionellaceae bacterium | reverse complement strand
CAATACGCCGCCAGCACCGTTGCCACCGCTTGCGACGCGGTATTCAGCGCATTGCAGCAAATGCGCAACGCCCCTGCCCTGCGCACCATCAAACACTTTCCCGACCACCCCGGCTACATCAAGGCCACCGCGCAAAACATCCGCGACTACTGGACGAAGCACGGACGGCCTGACAAACTGGTGATGAGTTTCCACGGCCTGCCGCGCTTCACGCTGGACAAGGGCGACCCCTACCACTGCGAATGTATGAAGAGCGGACGGCTGATTGCCGAAGAACTGATGTTAAACAAGGAGCAATACCTCATCACCTTCCAGTCCCGCTTCGGCCGCGCCGAATGGCTGCAACCCTACACCGCCGCCACGCTGAAAGAACTGGGCAAGCAGAAAACCAAGCGCGTGGACATGGTCTGCCCCGGCTTCATCACCGACTGCCTGGAAACGCTGGAAGAAATCGCCATCGAAGTGCGCGACGAATTTCTCCACGCGGGCGGCGGCGAATACCACTACATCCCCTGCCTCAACGCACGCCCGGACTGGGTGCATGCCCTAACGTCCATCGCCTTGGACAACCTGCACGGCTGGCTGGACAAGCCGGATGCGGCGGAACAGGAGCAAAGCAAGTTGCGGGCGCTGGAGATGGGGGCGAAGAAGTGAAGCAGCTCGTGCAATGCGCTGCTTCAAATATGTTGACTACCTTAACATTATGACGCTCGTTGTAACTACCGCATCCGCAAGAGGCATCACCGTGGTCGGTGATCGCGCGGTCACGCGGCGAACCGATTCCGGCAGAGAAATTCTTGAGGCGAGGAAAGTCTGGTACGCAAAGAAAGCAAATGTGGCTCTTGCTTTCTGGGGAAACGCAGATCTTCCCGGCGGCGAATCCCTGGAAAATTGGGCGCGTCGTTTTGTGACGAAGATCGAGCGCAATGACACTGTTGCCACGACCTGTGATCGCTTGGTCAGTACTCTCAATCCAAAATTAAAATCGCTCGAAAAGCCATGGGGTGATCTCCGGAGAGGCATCCACGTATCAGGATACGAAAACGGCCTGCCGGTTATTTTCCACGTCCACACCGGCGATCCGCAAGCGTTTCATCACGCGCTCGAAGTCCATCGGGATTACCCTGACATCCACGGCGGAGGCCCTGAACAATTCTGTCTGCACCTTGAAACTGGTGGATTCGCTCAGCTTCGCAATGGCGAATACGGGTTGTACGCGACGCTCGCTCGGACGGTCTTTGAATCGCAAAAGGAGCTTTCGTCCCTTCTCGGTGTTCCTGTTCCGGCTACCACGCTTTGCGGTCAGGCCGCATTCGACGAGACGCTGGTACGATTAGCAAGCGGAATACTGAAATCTGCCCAGTTACCGCAACGTGTTAGCGCTAAACTTGATGTTATCGCCTTTACGCCTGACGGCCGAGCGACCCTGTGACAAAACGCGTGTAAGGCAGCGCGTAGGCTGGGGTAAGGCACGAACCCCAGCGTTTATTTACCTCGAACTTTTGCTGGGGTTCGCGTTGCTCACCACCAGCCTACGGGCCTGGTACACCCGCACAGGCGCCGCGCCAGTTCGCTCACCACCGGTGCGGTCTGGGCTACATACCCGTGCCGTGCACGGAAATATCCACCCATAAATGCGGAATAAGGAACGCGGCTTGGCCCGTTGCGTAGCCACCCTACATAGTCGGCTCCCAAACCATGACACGGTTCTTGCCGGCGGCCTTTGCCGCATACAAAGCTTTGTCGGCACGGTCTATGGATGCTTCGACCGGTACATCCGGATCGAGGAGCGACAGGCCGACTGAGGCAGTAACGTGTATCGGCTTCTCTTCGCCAATATCAATTTCCATGGCGGCAATCCCGGCATCCAGTTGGCGCATCCTTTCGACACCCGGCCCCATCTGGGTATAAGGCATGCACAGGAGAAACTCTTCCCCGCCGTAACGGAACACCTTGTCGTAGGGGCGCAAGTGTTTGATCAAATAGCGCACCGATTCGGATAACACCTTGTCTCCCGCGTGGTGCCCATAGAGGTCGTTGACGGCCTTGAAGTTGTCCATATCCATCATGGCAATGTAGCAAAGCTGGGCGTGCCGTTTCACCAGCTCTTGGTGTTCGCGCAATGTCGGCAAAATGCCGAAGCGGGTGATTGCGCCCGTAAGCGCATCACGGTTGAACATCGAGTCTTCCAGCTCTCGTTCCAGGGCGTATATTTCCAGCCGCAACCGCTCAAGCGCATTGGCAAAGTGGTCATAGTCGAGCGGGGTAATGCTTTTCCCATCGCCTACCGCAAGCAGCAGCAGCCTGGCCTGGTTATGCATGTGCTCGTGTTCGGCGCCCAGGGCAATGAAACCGGGATGTTTGATCAGTTTTTCCGGCGCCTTGCCGTAGTACCACTGGCCGAAGCGGCATTCGGTATGCGCCTGAGGATTGATGTCGTGCTTGTCGCCGGGCAATCCGCAAACCAGCGTTCGTATCAATGTGCCGTACCACTGCTGGTGGTTATAGAGGGATTCCTTGAGTTGGCCGATTATTCCTTGCAACTCATCGCGGGTGACTTCGTCGAGTGCCATGGCTGCCTCCTCGATGTCTTCTTGTTTTTTGCGTCAGCGCCCCATTTTCAAGACACTACCCGTTCACCCAGCCTTGAGGGACAAGCCTCGAAAGACCACGCCGAGTTTAGGCACATTGTAGACCTTTACTCCCCGGCGTGAAAGGATGGGCCGGTGCCACTGGCCGCCGCAACCAAGCTTATAATTTCAAGAAATTATCGCGGTAATGCCGCATCTCTTCGATGGATTCGTAGATGTCGGCCAGCGCTTCGTGCTTGCCGTGCTTCTTGATGCCGTTGGCGATTTCCGGTTTCCAGCGCTTGGCGAGTTCCTTGAGCGTGCTGACATCGAGGTTACGGTAATGGAAATAGGCTTCCAGTTCCGGCATCCAGCGCGCCATGAAGCGGCGATCCTGGCATATGGAGTTGCCGCACATCGGCGAAGTGCGTATGGGCACGTATTCCTGGAGGAATGCCAGCAATTGCGCTTGCGCTGTGGCCTCGTCCACCGTGGAGGCTTTGACCTTGTCTATCAGGCCGGATTTGCCGTGGGTGGATTTGTTCCATGAGTCCATGCCGTCCAGCACGCTGTCCGGCTGGTGCAGCACCACCACGGGAGATTCGGCGACGGTCTCCAGGTTGGCGTCGGTAACGACCATGGCGACCTCGATGACGCGGTCGGTGTCGGGAACCAGGCCGGTCATTTCCATGTCCAGCCAGACTAGGTAATTCTGATTTTGTGCCATAATTCCGATACGTTTGAAAACTCTGCTCCCCCTATTGTGTCATATTGGCATGCCATCCTGCCATCCAAAAATTGTGTTTTCCCACTTTGCATAAAATAATATTCTGAACCTATGACTGCATCCCTGTTTACCGGCCTCTTCATTGCAGCCCTGCTGCTCACCACGCTCGCCAAGCTGTGGCTGGCGCGGCGCCACCTGGCCCACATCGCGGCGCACCGCGCCGAGGTTCCCACCGCATTCAGCGGCCAGATCGACCTTGCCGCGCACCAGAAGGCCGCCGACTACACCAGCGCCAAGACCCGCCTTTCCATGCTGGAAGCGCTGGCCGAGGCGATTGTGCTGCTGGGCTTCACCCTGGGTGGCGGCATAGGCTGGCTGGCGGGACAATGGGAACATGTATTCAGTTCGACCATCCTGCAGGGCATCGCCCTGTTCGCCTCGGTGCTGCTGCTGTCTGGGCTGCTGGAATCCCCGTTCGGCCTGTACCAGACCTTCGTGATCGAGGAGCGCTTCGGCTTCAACAAGATGACCATCGCCCTGTACCTGATCGATGCCGCCAAGGGCCTGCTGCTCGGCGCGCTGTTCGCCTTGCCGCTGCTCTATGGCGTGCTGTGGATGATGGAGCGCATGGGCGGCAACTGGTGGCTGTATGTATGGGCGGTGTGGGTCGGCTTTGTGCTGCTGCTGCAGTTCATATACCCCTCTTTCATCGCGCCCATATTCAACAAATTCTCCCCCATGCAGGATGAATCGCTCAAGACGCGCATCGAGGCGCTGCTGCAAAAATGCGGTTTCACCGCCAGCGGCCTGTTCGTGATGGACGGCTCGAAACGCAGCAGCCACGGCAACGCCTATTTCACCGGCTTCGGCAAGACCAAGCGCATCGTGTTCTTCGACACCCTGCTGGAACGCTTGAGCGGCGGCGAGATCGAGGCAGTGCTGGCGCACGAGCTGGGGCATTTCAAGCACCGCCATGTCATGAAGCGCATGGCCGCCACTTTTGCGATGAGCCTGGGCTTCCTGTGGCTGCTGGCGCTGCTGATGCAGGCGGGCTGGTTCTATCAGGGGCTGGGCGTGACCATGCCCGCAACGAGCTTCTCCACCGCCGTGGCGCTGTTGCTGTGCTTCATGGTGCTGCCGGTGTTCAGCTTCCTGCTGCATCCCTTGACCAGCTACTTTTCGCGCCGCCACGAATTCGAGGCGGACCGCTATGCCGCACAGCAGACCGCCGCTGCCGACCTGGCCAGCGCCTTGGTGAAAATGTACCAGGACAATGCCGCGACGCTGACCCCCGATCCGCTGTATTCTACGTTTTACGACTCGCACCCGCCCGCGCTGGTGCGCATCGGCCGATTGCAAACCCTGTGAGGATAGTAACGATGAAATACTTGCCCATTGCCGCCCTCCTGCCGCTACTGCTGACAGGCAGCGCCCAGGCCGAGCCTTTCGCCAAGGGTGATGCCGAAGCCGGCAAGAAATTTTTCGCGCAAAACAACTGCAACCGCTGCCATGACGGCATCATGTACGGCGACGGAAACAAGATATTCACCCGCCCCAACCGTAAGGTGAACAACCCGCAACAGATGATTGCCCAGTTTGGCATGTGCAGCAAAGCTGCGGGAATCACCATCACCCCACAGGACGAACAAAACCTGGGGGCTTATCTCAGCAGGGAGTATTATCATTTCAAGTAAGGAGGATGCCATGAACGCAACCTGTGACCTTGCCGGAAAAAGCTGCAAGCCCTGCGAAGGCGGCGTGCCGCCGCTGACGCAGGCTGAGGCGAAGAAACTGATGGAGCAGCTCGAAGGCTGGGCGCTGCACGACAAGACGATAGACAAGACTTTCGAGTTCAAGAATTATTACCAGACCATGGCCTTCGTCAACGCGGCAGCCTGGGTGTCGCACCGCGAAGACCACCATCCGGACATGACGGTGGGCTATAACAAGTGCCGCGTGGAATATTCCACCCACGCCATCGGCGGCCTGTCGGAAAACGATTTCATCTGCGCCGCCAAGCTGGATGCGCTGTTCAAGATTTGACTCGACCGCTTGGCTTGAAGAGCATTTAGCCACGGATTAACACGGATATACACGGATTAACACCAGTTCTTTGAACGCACCTGGCCTATCTTCGAATGATCTCGTCCCGCCATCGAACCAATTGGTTCATCTGTGTCAATCCGTGTTAATCCGTGGCTAACAAGTCTTTACAGGTTCAAGGTCGCAT
>JBGPSQ010000187.1:0-5571 GCA_041490205.1 Gallionellaceae bacterium | reverse complement strand
GTAGTTAAATTCGTCCTTTACCGTTACTGCCGTACTGATTGCCGGGTTGCCCTTGCGGGCTAACCCGGTTGCCGCATTTCTGCCGATCAATTCAACGCGCTTCGTTACTTCTGCTTCTGTCCGAAATAATCAACCAAATCGCTGACGCCGCCTTTGTACTTGTCCTGCCAACTGCCGTCTGTCGCAAGGAACCCGCTCCAGGGTTTGCTGCCGCCCCGGGCGCGGTCTGCCTGCACGGCGCGGAAACGGTAGTGGTCGTACAGATCCATGATGTGGACGGCATAGGCTTGCGCAAGCTGCTGGTTGCGGCGCACGACGATCAGGTTGTCGTCGTTGGCGTAGGAGGCCTTGTAGCCGAGGTTGTGGCTGCCGCTGACGACCACCGATTCGTCGGAGACCGGGTCTATCGCCATGATCTTGTCATGGATGATGGCGTTGCCCGCGCTCAGCAACTCGTTTTCGAAATCGCCAACCGCATCGCCCTTGGTGATTGCGCTGGCCAGCACGAGATGAACATTGCCTTTCTCATAGAGCGTGGGTTGTTTGGGCTTTGTGACTCCGGCGGCCTTCGCGTCCTGTGGGCTGATGAAATTGGGCATGGCCATGGCGCTGCTGATCGCGCCATACACCATCAGTTTGGGATTTTTTTCGGCGAGCGCAAGCGCCAGTTCTATGATGCTGGTCTGGCCCTTCATGCCAGGAAGGAACACGGCAAAGAATATGGCTTTCTTTGCCTGGCTCATCAGGTAATAGATCTCCTGGATGTCGAGCGGCATGTCCGGGTTTTTCGGCTTGGTCTTCTGCGGCGTATTGGGAGAGCGCCACAGGCGCAATGCCCATTGATTTTGCATCAGGATGGCGTCCAGTGGCTTGGCGTTGACGGCCCGAAGGTCTTTCCCCTGGGCGTTGCTCGTGCCGGCCGACATGGGGTCGGGTGTGGTGAATGCCTCGTTGTCGGCCTTGATGCCGTTCCAGTAAGTCATGTACTGATTCGCGACCTCTTTCGACGTGATCACGAATGTGTTGTTGCTCTGCGCGCACAGCCCGTTGGGCGTCCAATTCGTGCTTCCGGAAAGCACGGATTGCGGCACACCATTGGCGTCCACATACACGGCGAATTTGTTGTGGCCGATGTGTGCACTGTTGTTGAACATCCGGTCATGCATTTCCGCCAATCCTGCCTTCTGTAGATCGTCGCGGAAGGGTGCGTTTTCGCCGTCCCATTCCTTGGTTTTCGTATCCATTCCGGTGTTGGTAAGAATCAGATGTACCTTGCCCGCGTACTTTTTGATAAGGCCGAACAGCAACGGATCGGTCAGTTCATAGAGGGCCAGGTACAATTCGCCGCCCTGGTCCAGCTTGGAGAAAATGCCGGACATCAGATCGGGCAGGTCTCCCCCAAGATAAGCGCGGATGGGGCTCTTTATGTCCTGGATCTGTGCCATCAGGTTATCCTTGGTCGGCTCCTCCTTCAATGTTTGCCGCATTGCATGAGAAAGCCATTGCGTGGACAGTATTCCATTGTTGAACGCGGCCTTGATCGGGCCGAAATCCGATGTGATGGTGACAGTGTTGGTGACGATGCCGTCATCAAGATAGGCCAGTGGAACCGGCTTGCCCGTGTAGGTCTGCGGGGCGGCCACGGGCACAGGAGTGAGCCCGGGCTTGGCCGGAACCAGGGCGCGGATGCGGTATTTTACCGTGTCGTCCGCAGGTCGCAGTGTGGCCTCGTCGCGGCGGCGACGCACCGTCAGGTCGCGCCACCAGAATTTCTGCACCGGCCATACGCTGGTATCCTGGGGCTTCCAGTCCTTGTTGTCCTGGCCCTCGAATGGAACCCACGCCGCAAGTATCCGCTCCGTGCCATCCCCGTAAATGCGGGTGACTTCGAAACCCAGGCAATCCTTGATGGGGCCGCTGGGAACCCAGGCTATGAAAGCAACAGAATTGTTGGCATATGCGTTGGCGCTCTTGATGCTATTGTTCGATGCGACCATATTTCCCCCCGAAATTTACGTAAAATCAACTGAAAACGCTCAATTTATTTAAATTGCATAAATACATAAACATTAAGCGTAACCGGCAGAGTTTTATACTCTAATGCACTTTTGATAATTTGTAACCTGTCAGAACTGATAGGTACGAGCTGAATCCGTCAATACCGGTTTAAACATCTGGCGAGCAAGATACAGGAATATAATGCGGTTAAACGCCGACCTGGGAGGTCCTATGACGCTCTTCAACAAGCTGGCTAATACCACCCGTCCAGCCGTTTCTGCAGTCGCTGTCATTACCCTCAATGCGGTCTTGATCGCGGCAGTCTATTGGACCCTGTTCAGCTTACCCTGGATCGCTTTTCTTAGCGGAATACTGGTGGCTGCGATTCTTGCCGAGGCAACCCGCGTGTCGCGCGCGGAATGGCAGTTGTTGCGCCGTACGGCGCAACTGTCCGCGCTCAAGGACAAGTTTGACAAGGATGCGCATTTGCGGAAAACCGCCGAGGCGGCAGTTGAAGAAGCCAAGCCACGCCTGCACCTGATTGATGAAGTCATGCCTACCATGGTCGCCCTCGTGGATACAGAGGGGCGATGCCGCTACCACAATCGCTCATTCAGGAATTGGCTGCATTTGCGCACAGAGCAGATCAACGGCCATCACATGAACGAGATACTGGGCAGCAGGATTTACCAGGAGATCGCCCCCTATGTCCGGCAATCCATGGATGGGCACCTGGTGAAATACGAGCGCACCCAGACCATGCAGGGCGGCGCAGTCTTCAAGTTGGCCGTGGAGCATCTGCCGCAAATCGATGGGAACGGAAAAACCATCGGGTTCTACATGATAAGCGACGACATCACCGGGCCCGGCGATGTCTTGGCTCATCCGGAAGCTCATGCTGGAATCGCCAGCCAGGAACTGTTCGTGGATACTTTCTCCGAACACCTGACCGGGCGGGAGGATGCTGTAGGCGAGATTGTGTCGGCAATCGAGCAAAACAAATTCCGTCTGTACAGCCAGCGAATCACGCCGCTTGCGGCAAGCCACGGCAGCGCGGATTGCCATGAAATCCTGGTGCGCCTGGCCGAAGAGGAAGAGGGCATGATGCCGCCGGGCGCGTTTTTCCCGCTGGCTGAAAAGCATGGGTTGATGTCCAAGCTGGATCGCTGGGTGGTGCAGCATGTGGTCGAGCAAATTGCCCGCATGGTTCAGAAAGGCGCGTGGCGGGAAGGCACCGTTATGTTCCTCAACGTTTCGGAAGCTACAATAGAAGATCACGGTTTTCCCGATTATCTGGAAGTGATCCTGCTGGAGTATGGCGTACCTGGCGCCTCCCTGTGCTTTGAGATAACGTGCACTGAGCTAAGCCTGCAAAAGGAAAGAACCGTCAAGTTTGCACAACGTATCAAACAACAAGACTGCCGGATCGCATTAAGCGGGTTCGGACGGGACAAGGTCGCGTTTGACCATATCCGCGGTTTCCAGGCGGATTTTCTTAAGATCGACGGCAGCGTGATTCTCAATATCCTGCGCGACCCGGTGCAGCTTGCCAAGGTTGTTGCCGTAAACGAAGTGGCAAAAAAAATCGGGGTGAAAACCATCGCCGAGTTTGTGGAAAACGAGCAGATCAGGGACAAACTGGAAAAGGCGGGCACCGATTTTGCACAGGGGTTCGGGGTTGCATTGCCCGAGCCGTTTGGAGAATAGCCAGCTTTGCAGCATTCGCCGGACTTGGCAAAAAAACACCCATCCGGTCAGGATGGGCGCAGTGCCGGCCAAACTGCTGGTTGGCCGGTGGAGTCGCCGGTTACAGCCACCGGCAAGAGCTGAGTACCGCCAAAATCAGGAACCCTGCGCGAAATCGACCCTGCGGTTTTCCTTCCAGCATTTTTCCTCGTGGCAGGTGAGCTTCGGTTTTTCCTTGCCCAAGCTGGTTGTCTTGATTTGTTTTGCGTGAACGCCTGCCGCCAGCAGCAGCTTCTTCACGGTGTCGGCGCGGCGCTGTCCCAAGCCCAGGTTGTATTCGGCACTACCGCGTTCGTCGCAGTTACCTTCCACTGTCACGGTCGTGTTTTTGCCGCTTTTGATGGACTGCGCTTCTTTCTGAATGGATTCTTGAAACTCAGGAGAAACGGCCGACTTGGCATATTCAAAATAAATGCTCTGGTTCTGGGGTAAGCTGTTTACTTGAGTTTGAGTTTGATCCTGGTTTTGTGTTCCCGCGGATGATGTGGCGGTATTGTTTGTTACCGACTGGGATATCTGGGGGTTATCTTTTTTGGGCGTGCTGTTGCAGGCAGCAATCATTAATGCAAACAGGATAACTGCAATCTTCTTCATGAAATATCTCCAAGGTGAAAATCCGAATTGGCCTTGAACTGAAATATTGCGTGAATATGCGCAATAATTAGTACGCTGGCAATTATATTTATATAAATATAAAAAGCAATGCTTTCCTGTTTAAGAGTAAAAGGGGGATGGAGACGAAATGGCGAGCTCTGCGGGATTTGCTTATAATTCAGACTGTTTCATTATCTTTGTATAGGAAATGCCTTGAGCAAGCGCAAGCATAACCAGCTTTCAATTCAGGTGCTTAAGAAGTTTCGCATCATTTACGGCTCTGTCCGCCAGCATTTCCGCGAAGTTGAAAAGACCTGCGGCGTGACGGGTTCGCAACTGTGGATTCTTCAGGAAATTGGCAAAAATCCCGCTATTGGCGTATCGGACTTGGCCGAACGGCTGTCCATCCACCAATCCACTTGCAGCCAGTTGGTCGAGAAGCTGGTCGCCCGCAAGCTGGTTCTCAAGGAGCGAAGCAAGGAAGATCAGCGCCGAGTCGGCTTGCGCCTGACCGGTGAAGCAGAGTCGATCCTGAAAAGCGCCCCCGGCCCGGCAGAGGGCATCTTGCCCGAGGCATTACAGGCCTTGCCGGAAGCGGCCCTGGCAGCGCTGGATAAATCCCTGGTTGAAGTGATCGGCCAGTTACGCATGCGGGATGACAAGTTTGCCGACAAGCCATTGTCGGATTTGTGAGCAATGATCTTCGGACACCAGCGCGGCTGAAGCCGCGGCGTAGGTTGCCGTCAGGCGCATGTTTTGCCCTGACTCAGTCGAGCCATAACTGCCTTATCAATTCATAGAGCCCGATGGACGCGATTGCGGTCAGGATGACGATGGCTGCCGTTTTCCATTTACCCATTTTTTTTGCATACGCCGTCGCATCGCTCAGGAAGTAATGGCGGTGGTGTTCAACGCCGGTGTGCGCTTCCATCATCATCCCTCGGCATACGCGCAGGTCATGTTCCAGTTCCCCGGCGGTCTGGTAGCGGTCAGCCGGTTTTTTTGCAAGGCAGCGGGCGACTATGTTGTCCAGCATTTCCGGAACTTTGGGGTTGGCTGTGCTGGGCTTGGGCGGCTCATCGTGAACGATGTGGTACATGACCGAAGTGGCGGTATCGCCCGTGAACGGCGGATGTCCGGCCAGCATTTCGTGCAGCACGATGCCCAGGGAAAAAATGTCCGAACGGCGGTCTACCGTTGCACTCTGGATTTGTTCGGGCGACATGTACAGGG
>JBGPSQ010000186.1:0-5587 GCA_041490205.1 Gallionellaceae bacterium | reverse complement strand
CAGCATAGACGGCCAGGAGGGCATCAAGAAGCCGCTGGGCATGAGCGGTATGCGCCTGGAAGTGGAGATACACATCGTCACCGGCGCGGTGGCCGCAGTGCAGAACATCATGAAATGCGTGCACCGCTGCGGGCTGGAGGTGCGCGAGATGATCCTCCAACCATTGGCATCGAGCAAGGCGGTGCTGGCCGATGACGAAAAGGACCTGGGCGTGTGCCTGGTTGATATTGGCGGCGGCACCACCGACGTGGCGGTATTCACCGGCGGCGCGATCCGCCATACCGCGGTGATACCGATTGCGGGCGACCAGATCACCAACGACATCGCGATGGCGTTGCGCACCCCGACCAAGGATGCCGAGGACATCAAGATCAAATACGGCTGCGCCCTGCGCCAGCTGGCCGACGATGCGCCGATCGAGGTGCCGGGCGTCGGCGATCGCGGTCCGCGCATGCTGTCGCGGCAAACACTGGCGGAAGTGATCGAGCCGCGTGTAGAGGAACTGTATTCGCTGGTGCAAACCGAATTGCGGCGCAGCGGTTTCGAGGATTTGCTGTCGTCCGGCATCGTCATCACCGGCGGCAGCGGCGCCATGCAGGGCATGGTGGAGCTGGGCGAGGAAATATTCCACATGCCGGTGCGGCTGGGATTGCCGCATTACTCGGGAGGGTTGGCCGATGTGGTGAAGACTCCGCGCTATTCGACAAGTGTCGGCCTGCTGTTTTACGGAATGGAGCAGCGGCAGCGGCACGAGGCCGCGCGCATTCAGTCGGGATCGTTCGGCGAGGTGCTGGGCAGGATGAAGGCGTGGTTCCAGGGTAATTTTTGACGAGGCGGTTTTTGACTAAGTAATTTTTTACGGGCTTTGGGGTTCGGGTTTTTAGAAATTCAGGGTACGCAACCAGCAAGGAGAAAAACATGTTCGAAATTATGGATGCACAACATCAGGGAGCGGTGATCAAGGTGATAGGCGTGGGCGGCTGCGGCGGCAATGCGCTGAACCACATGATCGAGCAATCGGTCAGCGGCGTGGAATTCGTCGCCATCAACACCGACGCCCAGGCGCTCAGGAACAACAAGGCGCGCAACCACCTGCAGATCGGCGGCAACCTGACCAAGGGTCTGGGAGCGGGTGCCAGGCCCGATGTCGGCTATGCGGCCGCGCAGGAAGACCGCGAGCGCATCGCCGAATTGCTGGAAGGCGTGGATATGGTATTCATTACCGCCGGCATGGGCGGCGGCACCGGCACGGGTGCGGCACCCGTGGTGGCCGAACTCGCCAAGGAGAAGGGCATCCTCACCGTGGCAGTGGTGACCAAGCCGTTCCAGCATGAACTCAAGCGCATGAAACTGGCGGAAGAGGGCATCGCGGCGCTGAGCCAGTTCGTGGATTCGCTCATCATCGTGCCGAACGAGAAATTGATGACCGTGCTGGGCGAGGACACAACTCTGCTCGACGCCTACCGCGCCTCCAACGGCGTGTTGCAGGGCGCGGTGGCAGGAATCGCAGAAGTCATCAACGTGGATGGCATGGTGAACGTGGATTTTGCCGACGTGCGCACGCTGATGTCGGAAAACGGCATGGCGATGATTGGCTCGTCCATGGCATCCGGAGCAAGGCGCGCAAAAGAGGCGGCGGAAGGCGCGATGTCCAGCCCGCTGCTGGAAGATGTGGATCTTTCCGGCGCGCGCGGCGTGCTGGTCAACATCACCGCCAGTTCCACCTTCACCATGCGCGAATACAAGGACGTGATGTCCTGCGTGCAAGGCGTGGCTGCGGAGGACGCCACCGTGATCGTCGGCCAGGTGTTCGATGAGAACATGGGCGATGCGTTGCGCGTGACCATCGTCGCCACCGGCCTGGGTTCGGGCGTGATGCGCAAGCAGCCCAAACCGGAGCTGGTTTACGGCCAGCGCACAGGCACCCATGATGAACCCGTGGAGCCGGGCATCAATTACACCGAACTGGATATGCCCACCGTGATGCGCAGCAATCGCCGCCGCGAAGCGGTCGAGGCCCTCAAGCAATCCGGGGTGGATACGCTGGACATCCCATCCTTCCTGCGCAAGCAGGCGGACTAGCGGCTGCCGCAAACCTGCGGCAGTCCAGGGTGGGGGTGTTGTATTTTAGGGAAATAGCATGCTCTGGCCGTGCGGCAGCCATGTTAAAATGCGCATTCGAAACATTTAATATTTGCGGGATGGCATGGTCAGGCAGCGCACACTGAAAAAACCGGTGCAGGCAATCGGGGTTGGTTTGCATACAGGAGAGAAGGTCAATCTGACCTTGCGTCCGGCGCCGCCCAATAGCGGCATCGTGTTCCGCCGGGTGGATATGTCCCCGGTCGCGGAAATTCGTGCCGAGGCGCACGCGGTTCACGACACACGCTTGTCCACCTGCCTGGAGGGCAACGGCGCGCGCGTGGCCACCATCGAGCACCTGATGTCGGCTTTCGCCGGTCTGGGCATAGACAACGCCTATGTGGACATGACCAGCGCTGAAGTACCCATCATGGACGGCAGTGCGGGCACGTTCATTTTCCTGCTGCAATCCGCCGGGATAGATGAGCAGCCAGCGGCAAAAAAATTCATCCGCATCAAGAAATCCATTGAAGTAAAAGATGGCGACAAATGGGTGCGCTTCGAGCCGTATAACGGCTACAAGCTGGACTTCACCATCAAGTTTCCCCATCCTGTGATCGCTAACACCCCGCAAAAGGTGACGGTGGACCTGGGCGAACATTCCTACATCCGCGACATCAGCCGCGCGCGCACTTTTGGCTTCATGCACGAAGTCGAGGCCATGCGCGCCCAGGGGCGTGCCCTGGGCGGCAACCTGGATAACTCCATCGTCATGGACGAATACCGCGTAATCAACCCTGACGGCCTGCGTTTCGAGGACGAATTCGTCAAACACAAGGTGCTGGACGCCATCGGCGACCTGTATCTGCTCGGTTATCCCCTGATAGGCGCGTTTTCCGGCTACAAATCCGGCCATGCGCTGAACAACGCGCTGGTGCGTGCGTTGCTTGCGGAAGAAGACGCATGGGAATTCGTCACTTTCGGCAAGCCCGAGGAAGCGCCCGCCTTCCTGCGCCTTCAATTGCAGGCTGCATAATACATTGAATTAAATAATTATTATTCCGGTTCCTGCCGGAGTCCCTTCACGGCCATTCGGGGTGTAGCCATGATCCTGTTACGCCTGTTTTTGATCCTGACAGCAATTTCCCTGGCATTATCGGTTGGTATGTATGTGCTTACCAATGACAACCGCTATCTGCGTTATGCCAGGCAAATTGTTCGCTTTGTGGTGTTTTCGCTACTAATCCTGGGCACTGTGTATCTGTTGGAACGCTATGTGCTGGTAGGCTGGGGTATCCTGGTTTAACGCATAATAAGGGGTTTAGCGCTTAATTAGACGTAATAAGGCGTTTTTTAGTGGAGAATCACCCAAGTTCGCGGCCAGTTCAGTGAGCTGTTCGCGACCGGTTTTGCTCAAGATATGGGCCGGATGGTCATGTGCCGCCGCAGGCTGGCTAACTTGCACCTTTACCAGAATTCCAGTAATCTTTAAGGTGCCTTGATTGGCATTTTCGCGTTCTTGGGCTTTTTGAAGGATACGGGGAGCCAGATGGCGCAATTTGGCGGCGATGGCATTATTGTCTGCGCCGACCACCAGGATGCCCCGCTCAAGTCCGATCACCCGGCTGGCCCCGGCCAGCGCCGGTGGCGTTGCTTCCCGGTATAGCCGCTCCAGGGCGGCAAGCAGCCGGGCCTTTTGCGCCAGATCGCGCAATTCCGGGTTGCCGGTGAAAAATGAATTCAGGCGTTGTGCCACATTAGTCTCAAAAGAAGGTGGATATGGATATTATTCTGGTTTCCGGGCGATTTGCAAAAACTCGCACCATCAGGCTGAGCGCGGTCAATTTGCTGCTGCTCGCGCTGTTGGCCTTTGCGGCGCTGGTTGTTGCGGCTGTTGCGGTGCAGTATCCCCTTGCCCGCATGGACCGGGGCTTACTGAGCGATGGCTTGCGCGCGTGGCTTTCCAGCGCGCAGACCGAAGAACAACAGAAACAGCAGGTATACATGCGCGAGAGCCTGGATGCCATGGCCATCCGCCTGGGGCAGATGCAGGCGGAGATGCAGCGCCTGGACGCGCTGGGCGTGCGCCTGGCCAAGGTTTCCGGCATCAAGCAGAGCGAGTTCGCCTTCGATAAGCCGCCCGCGCAAGGCGGCCCTTACCTGCCGGCTCCGAACCGCGACATTTCACTGGATGGCATGAACCGTCAAATGTCCGGCCTGTCGCTCTCCATGGATGACCGCAACGACAAGCTGCTGGCGCTTGAAACCATGCTGATGCAGGATCGCAGCAATGCCTGGCTGATTCCCTCGGTGTCGCCGGTCAAGAGCAGTTGGTTCTCTTCCAATTTCGGCTGGCGCATCGATCCGTTCACCGGCAAGGAAGCCATGCACGAAGGCGTGGACTTCGTGGTGCCGACCGGCACGCCGGTTTATGCCTCGGCTGGCGGCGTGGTGGAATATGCGGGCCCGCACCCGCAGTTCGGCAACCTGGTCGAGATCGACCACGGCAACGGCGTCATCACCCGCTATGCGCATAATTCCAAAGTACTGGTGCAAGTGGGACAGATGGTCAAGCGCGGAGAAAAAATATCACTATCCGGCAGCACGGGCCGCGCCACCGGCCCCCACATGCACTTTGAAGTGCGGTTCAAGGGCGTGGCGCAAAATCCGGCGCGCTTCCTCAAGGATCATGATTCGAATGACATAACAAGTTGATGATTTCACGCCTTGCACAAGGGTGAGTTGCAACTCACCCTTTTGTTTTTTTCAGAAGACCTATTCAAATACCAAAACGCAATGATTTCCAATTTGCTGAAAACAGTATTCGGCAGCCGCAACGACCGGCTGCTCAAGCAATATCGCCAGGCCGTAATCGCGATCAACCAGCTCGAAGCGAGCATCGAAAAGCTGACGGATGAAGAATTGCGCGGCAAGACCGGCGAATTCAAGCAGCGAGCGGCAAATGGAGAATCGTTGGATGCGCTGTTGCCGGAAGCGTTCGCGGTGGTGCGCGAAGCTGGGCGGCGCGCGCTGCAAATGCGCCACTTCGACGTGCAGATGATCGGCGGCATGGCGCTGCATCACGGCAAAATTGCCGAAATGCGCACCGGCGAGGGCAAGACCCTGATGGCCACGTTGCCCGCCTACCTGAATGCATTGTCCGGCAAGGGCGTGCATGTGGTCACGGTGAACGACTATCTGGCGGCGCGCGACGCCGAATGGATGGGCAAGCTGTACAAATTCCTTGGGTTGTCGGTCGGCGTCATCCTGTCGCAGATGGACCACGAGGACAAGCAGGAGGCATATGCCGCCGACATCACTTACGGCACCAACAACGAATTCGGCTTCGACTATTTGCGCGACAACATGAAGTACGATCTTTCCCACTGCGTCCAGCGCACGCACCACTATTCCATCGTGGACGAAGTGGACTCCATCCTCATCGACGAGGCGCGCACCCCGCTGATTATTTCCGGCCCCGCCGAGGAGTCCACCGACAAGTACT
>JBGPSQ010000185.1:0-5656 GCA_041490205.1 Gallionellaceae bacterium | reverse complement strand
GGACGAGCGCCGCCTGGTCAAGCGCAACCTGGGTTTTTTTACCACTGCCGATAGCTTGGCAGCCAATAACATTGCGCTTGGCACCTACCGTCACATTACCAACCCGGAATGCCGCCAGTTCCTGTTGCGCCAAGCTTTCGAGGAGGCCATCCACACCCACGCCTACCAGTACATCGTCGAGAGCCTGGGGCTGGACGAAGGCGAAGTGTTCAATGCCTACCATGAGGTGGCCAGCATCCGCGACAAGGATGAGTTCCTGATTCCATTCATCGACACCCTGACCGATCCGGATTTCAAGACCGGTACGCCGGAAAACGACCAAAAGCTCCTGAAAAGCCTGATCGTGTTCGCCTGCATCATGGAAGGGCTGTTCTTCTATGTGGGGTTTGTCCAGATACTCGCCCTGGGCCGTCAGAACAAGATGACCGGCGCCGCCGAACAATACCAGTACATCATGCGCGACGAATCCATGCACCTGAATTTCGGGGTGGATGTGATCAACCAGATCAAGCTGGAAAACCCCCGCCTGTGGACGCCGGAGTTCCGCGAGGAAATCCGCGCGCTGATGCAAAAGGGCGTGGAACTCGAGTACCGCTATGCCGAGGACACCATGCCGCGCGGCATCCTGGGCCTGAATGCCAACATGTTCAAGGAGTACCTGCGCTTCATCGCCAACCGCCGCTGCCAGCAGATCGGCCTTGACATGCTATACCCGGGCGCCAGCAACCCCTTCCCCTGGATGGCGGAAATGATAGACCTCAAGAAAGAGAAAAACTTCTTCGAGACCCGCGTCACCGAATATCAGAGCGGCGGTGCGCTGTCCTGGGACTGATTTTACATTCCGCAGATAGAGGCGATTGTCGGCCCACTGGTTGTGTATAGAAAAAGGAGAACTTCAAAAACCGGTTATTGGCACGCTTATCTGCATCTGTTGCGCCCAAAGACAGCTACCGGCTCTGGGCCAATTTCAATCCGCAGGGGGCAGTATTCAATCGGCGCAGACGCAAAGCCGTTGTCTTTAGATTATGGAAAGCTCATTAAAAATTGAGTGCGTTTGTCCGGTTAATATAATATCAGGTCGCCCCTAATGGACAGTTGCCCCCAATACCGGATGCTCCACCCTCTCTTGCGGTTCCTGCCTGTTTTGTTTTTCTTGTGTTCATTGCCAGCGCACGCGCTTGAGCAAGTTACGCTTCAGCTCAAGTGGACTCATGCCTTTCAGTTCGCTGGGTACTACGCGGCAAAAGAACTGGGCTATTACCGCGAGGCAGGGCTTGATGTCAGCATCCGGGAATCGCTTCCCGATGTTGATCCGGTAAAAGAGGTACTGGAGGGCAAGGCGGAATTCGGGGTGGGCACCAGCAGTCTGCTGCTGCAGCGCAAAGCCGGCAAACCATTGGTGGTGCTGGCGGTCATTTTCCAGCATTCAGCCTATGTGCTGATCGCGCGGCAACAAACTGCCACACAGGGCATACACGACCTCATCGGCAAGCGCGTGATGCTGGAGCCCCAGTCAGACGAATTGCTGGCATATCTCAAGCGGGAAAATATCCCGCTTGACCGCATCACTCAGGTCAAACACAGTTTTGACGCGCAGGACTTGATCGCTGGCAAGGCGGATGCAATGGCATCCTACGTAACCAATGAACCCTATTACCTGGATCGCGCCCATTTTTCCTATCAAACCTACACGCCGCGTTCTGCTGGAATTGATTTTTACGGTGATAACCTGTTCACTTCCGAACAGGAGTTGAAAGCGCATCCGGAGCGCGTCAAGGCATTTCGTGCGGCCAGCCTTCGCGGCTGGAAATATGCCATGGATCATCCCGAAGAGATCATCGAGTTAATCCTCGCCAAGTATACGAAGCGGCTGACACGTGATTACATCCAGTTCGAGGCCAGGCAAACGATGGCTCTGATACATCCGGAATTGATCGAGGTGGGCTATATGAATCCGGGACGCTGGAGGCACATCGCCGATACCTATGCCGACATCGGCATGCTGCCGCGCGATTTCTCCTTTGAGGGGTTTCTTTACGATCCAAATCCACAGCGCGATCTTACCTGGCTCTATCGCTGGCTGGGGGCTGCTCTGCTGCTTGGCGGTATTCTTGGTGTCACCGCTTATCGGTTCGCACGGCTGTCTGGAGCGCTAAGGCTGAGTGAAGAACGCCATCGGATAATTACCGATAACGCCCAGGACGTGCTGTGGAAATATGACTTGAGCGACCAGCGGATCAGCTATGCCAGCCCCTCGGTCAGGCGCTTGACGGGGTTTACGCCGGAGGAGGCGGCGGCGCGATCCCTTGACGATATGCTGGCCCCGGCTTCGGTTGAAATGCTCAAGGAGGCTGCTTCCTACCTGATCGCGCACTCCAAGGTGGCGAAAAGTGTACTGGAGCTGGAAGTGCGCAGCAAAAATGGCTATACGGTATGGACGGAAGACACCATCAGTATCGTCCGCGATGATAAAGGCAGGGCAGTGGAGGTGGTCGGTGTCTCGCGCGACATTACCGAGCGCCGGAAGGCGCAAGAAGAACAGGAGCGTTTTATCTCTATGGTGTCACACGAATTTCGCACCCCGCTGGCTACCATAGACGGTGCGATCCAGCGCTTGGCATCGGCTCGGGGCGAAATCGGCGAGGCAGTGCGCAAGCGTTACGCCAACATTCAGGGAGCCGTGGACCGCTTGACCGCACTGTTGGACCAATATCTCACGCAGGATCACCTTGGCAAGGCGGGGCGAGGCTTGCACCTCAAGTTTGCATCCCCGAAAATTTTGCTCAATGATGCAATTTCTTCCGCTACGGCCTTGTCATCGGCCTACCTCTTCTCCATGGTGGAGGCGGAGATGCCAGATGCGATCCTGTGTGACCCGGACATGTTGCGGCTGGTGTTGCGCGTGCTGGTGGACAATGCGGTGAAATACACTCCGGCAGGGTCAGAGATCAGGCTTAGTTGCCGTCCCGCACATGACAATGGAATCGAGTTCCTTGTTTCAGATAACGGATCGGGCATCCCGCCAGAAGAACTGACTCGAATTTTTGACAAATTTTTTCGCGGACGCGGATCGGCGCAACAGGCGGGTTCCGGAATGGGGCTGCATTTGGCGCGTTCCGTAGTGGAATCGCACGGCGGAACGCTGACAGTTCTCAACCTTCCGGAAGGCGGCGCAGAGTTCTCGGTGTGGCTGCCCAACAGCCCGGTTGATTTTAACGATGTTCAATAATGACGAGAATTGACGGGCTGGGGAAAATGCGCCTGGAATCGAGGACTCCAAATAAAGGGATTGGATCGAATGACCAGAATAATTGTGGCTGAAGACAATCGTTCTTACGCCGAGGATGTGGCTGAATACCTGATGGACGCCGGATACCAGGTGGAAACCGCCCATAGCGCGGGCGAATTGTGGGCGGCACTCTCCGAAGGCCATGCCGATGTTGTCCTCCTCGACCTCGGATTGCCGGACGAGGACGGTCTCAAGATCATTCCGCATCTACGCAAGCTGTACCCTGACACCGGCCTGATCGTGTTGACCGCGCGGGCAACGATGGATAACCGGATTCAAGGATTGCGCCTCGGTGCGGACGGTTACCTGACCAAGCCCATCAAATTCCCGGAATTGGCGGCACACATAGAGGCGTTTTGCCGCCGCCTGCGCCCCGCTTATAAAAACGAGCAGCTATTATGGGCACTCAGGACATCTACGCACCAAATTGAATTGAAGGACAAGGGGAGCGTTGTTCTCACCGAAAAGGAATTCAATTTCCTGCAACTCTTGGCGCAGAACCGGCAGCCTGTTCCGAGAGATTTCCTGCTGATTGCAATGGGTGAAAGCGAAGATCAGAATGCGGCGAGCAGGATGGATATGCTCGTTTACCGATTGAGAAAGAAAATAAAAATATCCTTGGGTGAGGACTTGCCTCTGCGCAGTGAATATGGCGGGGGCTATGGCCTTTCCGTCCCATTCCATCTGGCCTGAATGCCTTGGCCGAATTGCAAGAATTGGTGAGTTTTAAGCTGGCTCAGGCAATATAGAATCGGGTAGTTGCGAGAATCATCGTTGTGTCGATACACCTCTAAGGGAAGGGGTGAGTTATGGCGTACGGAGTTGTTGCGTCCGTAATCAGGTTTGCCGATCAAATAGCACGCCATGCCAGTCGTTATTAGATGCGTCGAAATCCCATGCACCTTGTGAACTCCACCCTCATAAAGTGAAGTGGCATATGGTCGGACTGCCTGATCCTGGATGATCAATGCGCCTGATCGGCGATGGACATGGGTTACACCCTGAATACGGTTGGTTGCGCATTGACGTGTTCCATATGTAAGCATTTAGGCGTCAGCTTCAAACCATGTTGGCAATTGAAATTGCAAAATATTATAAAGGGCCGAGCAGGTGTAAGGCGCAGGGTCGCGATTTGGGACGGTGTGCCGAATAAATGCAGGTGAGAATAACGAATAGGGAACGGCAGGGCGAATAAACAGACCATGCCGTCGTTGATAGTGTAGGGGACAATAAAAAATGTATTGTTCGGGAGGGGTTGTCTTGGCGCGCGCCCCATGGGAACGCGGCTTTGCCGTTTCGCTCGACACGACGGACGATAAAGCCTGATGCAGGCAATTTCATCAATAAAGCGTTTTCTGCGTATTGCCGCGAGCGTATCGGTGCTGCTTGCGGCAATGTCGTCTGCTGCACATGCGGCGGGGACGCTTTCCGGCACGACCATCACCAATAGCGCGGTGCTGACGTGCAACGTCTGCGGAGCGGGGGGGATTACATCTGCGCCCGTCTCCTTTCTGGTTGACAACAAAGTTAATGTTACCGTCACTGAGAATGCTGGCGCGGCCATTGGCATTACCGCAGGTCAACTTGCCGCTGTCACCAGCTACACTGTCACCAACCTCGGCAACACCGTACAGGATTACGGTTTGGCATCTGCCAATATTGCAAGCGGCGCAGCGCTGTTTGGCGGAACCGACAATTTTGATGCCACCGCCTGCATAGTGCGAGTCGAAAGCGGCATTGTGCCCGGCTACGACCCAACCGATACCGCCACCTTCATAGACGAACTGGCCCCCAATGCAAGCCGTGTCGTTTACGTCGTGTGCAACATCCCGGGCACGCAGGTCGCGGGCGACCAGGCAATCGTCAGCCTTACCGCCACCACGCTGCAAGGTGGCGCGCCCGGCATCCAGGGGGCGATCACGGCCGCGACCGCGGGTCCCGATACAGCAGGCGTGGACGTTGTATTCGCGGACGTCGCAGGCAGCGATGACGCCGCCCGCGACGGCAAGCACGCGGCTCGGGGCGCCTATCGTATTGGCGGCGCCACCACCCTGAACAAGACAGTCGTAAACATCCAGGATCCCTTCGGCTGCAATGCCGGCCCGGGCGTTTCCCCGGGCTGCAAAATCGTTCCCGGCTCCATACTCACTTACCGGGTCGAGATAATTATCTCCGGCGCAGGCATTGTGAATGGGCTCATTCTTTCCGATCCCATTCCGCTCAATATGACCTATGTGCCCGGCAGCATCATTGCGAACGGCGTGGCAAGGACCGATGCCGCCGATGCCGACAATGCCGATTTTGGCTTTACCGCTCCCAACACCGTCACCGTTGCGCCAGGCGCCGTCACTGCGCCCACGACGACAT
>JBGPSQ010000184.1:0-5884 GCA_041490205.1 Gallionellaceae bacterium | reverse complement strand
TTCTTCGGCGCGGCGCGCAACATCGAGGAAGGCGGCTCGCTCACCATCATCGCCACCGCGCTGGTGGATACCGGCTCGCGCATGGACGACGTGATCTATGAAGAGTTCAAGGGCACCGGCAACATGGAAATCCACCTGGATCGCCGCATGGCCGAGAAGCGCATCTACCCCGCGATCAACGTCAACCGCTCCGGTACGCGCAAGGAAGAACTGCTGATCAAGCCGGACATCCTGCAAAGGATCTGGGTACTGCGCAAGCTGCTCTATCCCATGGACGAACTGGAATCAATGGAATTCCTGCTCGACAAGGTCAAGGCCACCAAGAACAACGCCGACTTCTTCGATTCCATGCGGCGGTAAACCGCTTATAATTCGTGGCGCGTGGCTGACGTAGCTCAGTTGGTAGAGCAACTGATTCGTAATCAGTAGGTCGGACGTTCGATTCGTCTCGTCAGCACCAATAAATCAATTAGTTAGCCGCCTTCAAGGCGGCTTTTTCTTCCGAATGACTGACCGATGTCAGTAATTCCGGCTTTTTCGCAAGCGACCCGGTGTCGAATCCACTATGACTTCATAGTGCCGCACACTAGATTTATGCCGGTACGTCACCCCATCCTGCTTGATACGGTGCCACATCGATGGGCTGCGATGCGCCCTCCATTTCGTTCATCAGAATTTCCACGCTGGCAGGGGCCATGGTCACGCCATAGCGGAAATGCCCGCTGTTGATGTAAAGGTTCTCCAGGCGCGGATGCCGTCCGATGGTGGGGATGTTACCCGGCGAGCCGGGGCGCAGGCCCGCCCAGTGGCGCACCGGGGCCATGCCGTGCAGTTGCGGGAGGATGGCCTCGGCGCGCCGCGATAAATCATCGCGTGCGGCGAAGGTGATGCTTTTGTCGAATCCGGTATTTTCCAGGGTGCTGCCGACGAGCAGGTGGCCGTCGCGGCGCGGAATGAGGTAAAGGTCTTTTTGCAGGATGATGTGCTTGATCGGCGGCACTTCAAACTTGAACAACAGCATCTGTCCGCGCACCGGGTTGATATCCAGGTGCAGGGCATGCTGCCCCAGCACTTGCTTGCTCCAGGCTCCCGCAGCAACGACGTAGGTGTCCGCGCTGCATTCGCCGCAGGAAGTCGCCAGGCTTTGCACCCTCCCGGATTCCACCACGATGTCCTGTACCGCGCAGCGCTCGACGATGCGTCCTCCGAGCGCTTCCACCCGGGCCTGTAGTGCATGCATCAGGCGGGGATTGCGCACCTGAGCCACCTCCGGCAGAAATATTGATTCGCCATGGTGAAATGCACCATGGGACGCTCCGGCATCATCCTCAACCCTGACTCCATGCGTCCTGCACCACTGCAGTGCGGCCTGCCGCTCGAACGGCGGCAACACTAGCATCCCGCTCACTTCGTATTCCGGGTCTATGCCGGTTTCCAAATGCAATTCATGCGCCCATGCGGGAAACAGCGCGGCGCCCCTGCCGGTCAAGCGCGTAACTTCATCGGGATAATCCCATGGGCACAACGGCGAGAGTATGCCCCCGCCCGCCCAGGAAGATTCCTGGCCGCACGTCCCTTTTTCCAGCAAAGTGACTCTGTGTCCTCGCCGCAGCAAGGCCAAGGCGCTGGCCAGTCCAGCCACGCCGCCGCCGATCACCGCGCAATCCATTTGTTCTCGCATTAAATTAGCCCCTAAAAGCAAAACAGCGGGCAACGCCCGCTGTTCCGCCTGAACCGAGGTTCAGTTATTGCAGCAACTCACGCCAGGACACGTTGCGGGTGGCGGCTGAACCGCTGACGTTCACAGTCTGGCTGGTCTTCTGACCTGTTGCGTTGGTCACGATCACCTTCAATTGCCCGCTGGGCAAACGCACCACCACGAAACCCACCGATATGGCGTTGCCTAACGAGGTCACTACGGGTGCGCCTGGCATGCTATCGCCATTCCTGAAATTGAACTGGTACATATAGCTGGTGCCGCCCGTCACGCATGCGCCTGCAGTCGAAGGAGCATTGGTAACCACGATCAAGGTGCCAAGGGCCAGTTGCGGATCGAGGTTAACTCTTTCTCCCGTATTCGGGAAATCGAGGTACCAACCCTCATTGCACTTGGAACCGCCACCGGCACACGTCGGAGTGGTCCAGTTTACCGGTTTGTTGCTGTACACACCGGCGGTAAACGACTGCACCACCATAGACGGGCTGGCTCCTGCCGGCAGTAGCGTCCTTGGGTTGGGAATGGCAGCCGCTGTCGGGAAGGTTGGTCCTGCAACACTGAAATTATCCTCCAATGCGTAGATCGTCTGCTGCTGGTTATTGCCCACGTCGGTCAGGCCCAGATAACGGCCCGTGCCGATAAATACCGCCGGAAGGCCTGTAGCAGTCAGCGAATTGATGGTGCCCGGAGTCGTCCACGGATCGCCCAATTCAGGACGGGTAGTGATCGGCTGCGTCACCCCGGCAGCGTCGAACAGGGTCACAAAGCGCTTCGGCAGAACAGCTGATACCAGCGGAGACGATACGGCTGCCACTGGCGAAGTGGCAGAATAAGCCGTCGCCACCGGGCCCAGGTCGAAGCGCCACACGTCGCCGTTCATGTCGCCGCCATAAACGAAACGCGAGGTATTGTTCTGGGTCGAGTTATCGGCCCATGCGGCGATCTTGGACAGCCCGCTCGGTGCGGCCGTGCTGCCCGAGCCAGTCGGGATCTTTTGCAAGACAGTGCCCGTGATCGCATCGACCACATACAAAACTCCCTGCCCTGATCCGGGCGAGACGTTGTTGTATCCGGAAGTGAACATCACCACCCAGTTCCCGTCCGTGTTGCGCTTGGTGATCACCGGGTTGCCATAGGAATACCCCAAGTCGGCGTCCTGAACTGAACACTGCCCGACGGTTCCAGTCGCGCAAATGTCCCACAGACCGATGGGAGCGGTCGGATCGGTGATGTCCAGCGTATAGTAGCCGCGGCCGCCGCCATTCAGCCCGCCCACCAGGATGGTGTGCCAGCCCACTGCCAGACCGCTCGCAGTGGAATAAGTGTTATTCACATAGATGTCCATGATTTCCGGCGAGCCATCCACGAAATACTGGTGGTTGCTGCCATAGTTCACGTCGGCCAGCTTGTAAAGGTTATACAAGGTCTCGTGCGGGACATAAGCCCAGCGCTCGTTGCCCGTGCCCACGGAGCAGGATGTCGAAGTGAGGCATTGCCCGGCATCGAATGCGTGGAGCATACCGTCGTTGGCTGCAACGTATATCGTTGCAAGCCGCGTCTGGTTGTTGGCCTTGAACGTGGCATACGATGGCGTCACGGCATCCTGGAAGTCAAAAGTGGGCGCGCGGATGTATGCCGGCCTTGCGTTCACCGTATCGCCCAGGAAATGGTCGCGCGGACGGTATGCGGGATTAGGCATCGTCTGCTCCAGCGTCTGGTCGCCGCGCAGGTAATCGATCAGGTTTGCCCCGATATTGGCGGAGTTAATCTGTCCCAAGGTCAGGTTCCACGCAGTGCACTGGGACATGACGGGAACCCCCATGGTGGTCGTGCAATGGTTGTCGAACAAGGCCTGGTCGACAGGCGGCAACAGGGCGTAGAGAAACTCCTTGAGGCCATTCATCGGCAGCGATGTATTGGTGGTGTTGAGCGGAAAACCCTGGCTCGTATCGTCGGTGTAGATAAACCGGGTAGGTATCTGGGGGTTGGCCGTCGATTTCACCTTGATGTCCAGTTGAGTCTGGGCGGACCAGGAAATTCCGGCCTTGTATACCTGGCATGCGGCATTGACGGCTGCCCCGCCGGAGTTAGGCGAGGAATACGTAAAGCTGTTGGCGGTCAGCACCGTAACAGGGAAGGATTGACCACCCGTATTGAAGGCCGAGTCGCAGGTGCCGGAAGTCGAGTTCCCGACCTGGATCATGTCTCCGTTCGAGAGCCCGTGGCCGTTCATGTTCACGACCACGGTCATGCTCGCCAGCGAGATGCTGGAGAGCGTCGCGGTCAATGCGGTGAGGGTTGCCGCTGGCACGTTGCCGGTCGTCGGATCGAGCAACTGCGCCACCACCTCGCCGTCCCACTTCACGGTGCGGTAAGTGGAACTGAAGATCGAACGGTCGGTCTGGGTGATGTTCGGGCTGCTGGTGGCGGATGCCGCCGCAGAGCCGGTCTGTACCTGAATTCCGGACAAGGCGCCGCTCAGGCCCTTGGACAGGGAGACCGGGTCGCGCGCATTGTAGAACTTGCCGCGCCCGTTGACGGCTGCATGCCACAAATCGTCCAGTGCGGTGGGCATGTCATTCACGGGAAGCGGCCAGTTGCAGATGCCGGCGCCCGAGAAGGGGCAGCCCGACGCGCCGGTCTTGATGCTGGCAAAATCGCCGGTGGTGGCCGTATCGTAGTCGGACTGGTAGAGCATCAGCCCGTTCGCCAGGCCCAGGCTGAAGGTGACCATGTGCTGCCACATCAGCCCGCCGCTCACCGGGTCATTGGCGCCTGCCGGAACGTTGTCCAGCGGATCCGGGTTGACCGCAGGCGATGTGCACAGCTTGTTGCCGGGCTGCGTTGTGGAGCCGCTGGAGCAGTTGCCCAGCGCCGCCGTGCGCAAGTCGGTCAGGTAGTAATAAGCCGCCGTATCGGCCAGCGTGGTGCTGGCGCCCGAAACGCCGCCGTCATACACGCCCTGGGCGCGGGTCGTTGCCGGGTTGGCGGCGTTGTTGTCCACGTTGCCGATTTGCACACCCTTCAAGTCCACCACGGAGCTGGTGTTGCCGTTCCAGTAGCCGTCGGTGGTGATCAGCAGGTAATTCTGCTGACAGGAGAATTCCATCGGGTCGTCGGTGATGGGATCCCCGGGCAGGCCGTGCTTCCCGGCAAAGTAACGGCCCGCGCGCGCCACTGCCTCGCGCAACGGGGTGCTGTTGCCGGGGTTGATGGAATACATGGCGTTGTACCATTTCTGCTTTTGCGTGGTATCGAACATGGCGACCGGCAGCCATTGGCCGCCCGCCGTCGCAGTGGGCACCACCCAGCTTTCATTGATGGTGGCGAAGCCAATGCGATAGTTGGCATTCATTGGCTGGAAGGCCATGCCCGCAGATGTTTTCATCATCTGGATGCGCGTCATGTAATACGCATACCAGTTGGAGAAATTAGTCATTTCTTCCACGTAGGTGCAGTTCGGCGCAGCGGCGCAATCGGTACGTCCGCTACGGTCCAGCACGGTCACGTTATTGAACACGATGGAGGTGCCGTTCGCGTTGACCGTGGCATTCAACACGTGGTTTCCATAGGTGGCAATGGAGGGCAGCACATCCGTGCGATAGAACAGCCCATAGCGCACCGAGGTGTAGTTCGTGCCGCCGCCGGTGCTGAACAGCCCTTGGCAGGTGATGGTTCCTGCGCTTTTCTGGGCACCCGCAGCGCCGGGCGCCAGGGCCGCAATGGTGGTGCTGCTGCAAAAACGCACATAGGCGGGAAAGGTGTACACGCCCGTCGGCACGGAGGATGCAACGCACGAGGTCAGGTACGGGCTGTCGCAGAATTCAACCGGAATGATCACATATTCATATGGAGCGCCATTCCGGCTGGTCGAGGTGGTAAGCGATAATAAGGAATAGACAACCGTTACATTCGCCTTGGATACCGTGCAGACTCTTCCTGTCGTTCCCCCCGTTGTGCCGAGGTAAGTAAAGGTGTTGGCATCCAGCACTGTGACTGCTTTGCCGGGGGTGGTGCCAGTGAGAAAAGCTGTACCGCAACCCGTACCGCTGCCGGTTACCTGAACAAAATCACCCGTTGCCAATCCATGGCCGGTCAAATACACCGTCACCAGGTTACCCTGTATGTTAATGCCCGGGGAGACGGGCGGCGTAAACACCAACTTGG
>JBGPSQ010000183.1:0-6020 GCA_041490205.1 Gallionellaceae bacterium | reverse complement strand
CTTGCGTGGTGCCAGCCTAGAAAGAATGCTGCTGCCGTATGTGTTTAAGCAGCCCCTCCGCCGCATCCTCCACCATATCCAACACACGCTCGAAACCATCCTCGCCGCCATAATAGGGATCGGGAACTTCGCGCTCCCGGTGACGCCCGGCGAATTCCAGGAACAGCCCGAGATGCGATTCCGTACCGCGCGGGCGCAAGCGCTCGAGGATGGACAAATTGTTCCCGTCCATCGCCAGCACGTAATCGAAGCGGGAAAAATCGGCAACGCCCACCTGCCGCCCGCGCAAGGCAGCCATGTCGTAACCGCGCCGCTGCGCTGCTTGGCGGGTGCGCGGATCGGGCGGCGCACCGATGTGGTAATCGTGGGTACCGGCAGAATCAATGGTGATTCGCCCTTCCAGCCCGGCCTTTTCGACCTGGTGGCGGAACACCGCCTCCGCCGTGGGCGAACGGCAGATATTCCCCATGCAGACGAACACGACGCCTATCTTGTCCTGGAATTTCATTGTGAAATGGATGCGAAAAATTCAGGGAGCGGATTTTACGCCAAATCCGGCCGGCTTGCCCCAGCTACGCAACGCTCAAGCTATATTGCGCGATAAGTAGAGCATGCCGTAAATAACGCCCCGCTGATCCGGGCTGACGTCCATCATGACGGCAGTATTGCTGGATGCCTGGAACAGTTGGTAACAATCATTCATGGGTGTCTTAACCATCAGCATTGGCCGATGCAGGTGTTTCAAGCAGGTTTTTGTTCATCCTCAACACCGACGATGCGCGTCAGATAATGTTCCAGATTGCGTTCCGGGTGCTGCGGATAATTCTCAGGCAGCAGCACGATGTCTTGGAAGCGGTCGAATCGGAAGTTACGATAGGCATTGCGTTTTTCGCACCAGGCCAGTAGCGTCCAGTGATCTCCCCAGCCCACCATGCCGAGTGGCCAAAGTGTGCGAACGGATTCCTGCCCGTCCATGTCACGGTAGGTAATAGACACTTTCTGCCGAACTTCACATGCCTTGCGCAGCAGCCCGTGGATGCCGCTCTCAGTTCGTTCGTATACCGGAATGCGATACGGCAGACGCGACACCCCGATAAGCATCTGCGGTGTGAGCGCTGCGAGTATCTTCGCTTCCGCCGCCTTCGCAGCCTGCGCCAGATCGGGGTCGGTCCACGCCTGCACCATGCGGCTGCCGACCAGCAAGGCCGTGACTTCTTCAGCTTGGAACATCAGCGGCGGTAAGTCGAAACCTGCGCGCAAGCGGTAACCCACACCGGCCTCGCCGTCGATGGGAACGCCGGAAAGGATTAGCGCCTGTATGTCGCGATACACGGTCCGCATCGCGACACCCAGTTCTTCCGCCAGCGCCTGCGCAGTGATGGCAGTACGTCGCCCTTGCAGCAGCGTAACCAGTTTGAAGAATCGCTCGGATTTGCGCATTTGCTCCCTAACTGTAATGCCTCATGCAACACGCTGGCTAGGACGATTCTCGGACAGTTCCAGCAAATAGCGCGGGCGTCCCTCTTGATCTCTGATACCAAAGACTTTGCCGAATGGAACCTGCTTTAAAGGCAAGCTGATTTCTGCTTTGGTGGACAGAGCATCGAACGCAACCTGTGCATCATCGACAAGCCAAAACAGTTCTTGTTCGGACTCTCCACCCATTGGCGCGTCACTAGCGATCGCAAAGGTCTCGAATTGTACAAAAGTTGGATGGGAACGCTGTATCCGGAGCCCCATCACGTCAACGTAAAAGTGCTTGGCCGCATCGATATCCTTAACGTACTCCACGACGAATCCGAATCTCGGGATGTTACTCATTGTGTATACTCCTGTCAGTGAAAATATTGATGAACTACTTGCATTGAATTCAAGGTACCTAACGGCTAATCAGGACTTCACTAATCTGAATGACAGCCCCGGTGTCTGTGTAATTGGGCATGTCTCCCTGCAACTCGGCAGCATTCGGAATGAATGCCGCCATGAAATCGTCGGCAGTATCGAACAGGTAGTGACACATCGCGACATAGCTCGGTGCAGAGCCGGGCGATGCTCCTCCCACCCCTCGCTCAACCGACACACCGCGATAGCCTTTCCCGTTACTTAACAACTCAATGGAACGCGGCATGTGGGTATTAAGGTAGTAATCCATATTGAACATGCCGGTGTTGGGATACAGGATGCTGATCTTTATCATCTCCATCCCCTTAGCCGTTTGTTTTGTAGCGGTGTACCAAGGTAACCACCCAGAACCCAACCGCCACAGATAAACTATCCGACAAACCGGAAAGAGTCATGGCTATCGGATTTAAGCGTGACCATCCAGCAGTAACCAGATGGTCACCAAGAAAAATTGCCAATCCCGAAACCATACCCAAAGTAAATATTTGGGATAGCCTCATATTGATGACTCCCAATCTTGGCGCAAAGTAAGAAAGGCTAAGACCTATAACAAGGTAGCCCGCAATCAGGGAAGAAAACAAAAGTCCGTCTTCATTCTCCTTACGAATCAGCTCCCCAAAATAAGGAGCTAACAAAGGTTGCATCATAATCGCGATTATGGTGCCTGATAATAATGTTGCAAACCCGCCAGCGATGCCCGCAATTACATACCGCATAAGCTCTCCTCTTTAGTATTGCCGGAATTTCCGGCGGAAGAAGCATACGCACCCTCTACTGACAGCGTATTGGCAGCAGAGTTTTTAGCATTTTCGAAGCTAACATGAGTGTCCGATATGTAGACGTGGCGATGTATCCACTGGGTTAGAGTCAGTTCGGTAGGTCGGGTTAGCCAGAAGGGCGTAACACGACAAATCACGCGGTGGTTTTCATCGAAATTGTCGGGTTACGCTACGCTAACCCGACCTACGGCACCCAGGCTGGCAAAGAAATGAAGTTATCACGCCGCCAAAAACAAAACCCCCCGTCCATGGCTTGATATTCGCCATGGACGGAGGGCTTGGTTGGCTTTGGGCCTAGTGCTCTAATGCCTTGATGATGTCTTCCACCACCTTCTTGGCATCGCCGAACACCATCATGGTCTTGTCCATGTAGAAGATGTCGTTGTCGAGTCCGGCGTAGCCTGCGGCCATGGAGCGCTTGACCACCAGCACGGTGCGCGCCTTGTGCACTTCGAGGATGGGCATGCCGAAGATCGGGCTGGTCGGGTCGTTCTTCGCGGCGGGGTTCACCACGTCGTTGGCGCCGATCACCAGCACCACGTCGGTGTCGGCGAATTCGTTGTTGATCTCGTCCATCTCGAACACCTGGTCGTAGGGCACTTCGGCCTCGGCCAGCAGCACGTTCATATGGCCGGGCATGCGTCCTGCCACGGGGTGAATGGCATAACGTACCTTGACGCCTTTATGGGTGAGCACTGAGGACATTTCGTTGATGGCGTGCTGGGCGCGCGCCACGGCCAGGCCATAGCCCGGCACGATGACGACCGAGCTGGCATTGCCCATCAGGAACGCGGCATCGTCCGCGCTGCCGCTGCGGTAGGTCTTCTCCGTCCCATCCCCGCTCGCAGCCTGGGCTTCGCCGCCGCCGAAGCCGCCCAGGATCACGTTGATGAAGGCGCGGTTCATCGCCTTGCACATGATGTAGGAGAGGATCGCACCGGAGCTGCCCACCAGGGAGCCTGCGATGATGAGCATGTTGTTGTTCAGCGTGAAGCCGATGCCCGCCGCCGCCCAGCCGGAATAGGAGTTCAGCATGGAAACCACCACCGGCATGTCGGCGCCGCCGATCGGGATGATCAGCAGTATGCCGAGTGCCAGCGCGATGCCGGTCATGACCAGCAGGGGCGTCCACGAAGGAGTGATGAAGAAGGCGATGCCGAAACCCAGCATGGCAATGCCCAGCGCCAGGTTGAACCAGTGCTGGCCCGCGAAGCGCACGGGCTTGCCCGAGATCTTGCCGGAGAGCTTGCCGAAGGCGATGATGGAACCGGTGAAGGTGATCGCGCCGACGAAAGTGCCGATGAAGAGTTCGATGCGGTTGGTGGCGTGCAGCGCTTCGCCCAGCTCCTTGGTGATACCGTAAGCAAACGGATTGTTGAACGCGGACATCGCGATCAGCACCGCGGCCAGGCCGACCAGCGAGTGCATCGCCGCGACCAACTCCGGCATCTGGGTCATCTGGATGCGGCGGGCGACCAACGCCCCGATGCTGCCGCCGATCGCAATGGCGATCAGGATATACATCACGTTATGCGTCTCGGGCTTCACCAGCGTGGTCACCGCAGCCAGGGTCATGCCCAGCATGCCGAACAGGTTGCCGCGCAGCGCGGACACCGGCGAGCTCAAGCCCTTCAGCGTCAGGATGAACAGGACGGCAGCGGCGAGATAAGCGATTGCAACAAGATTGGCCGACATTTATTTGCCCTTTTTCTTGAACATGTCCAGCATGCGCTGTGTCACGAGGAAACCGCCGAACACGTTGACGGCGGCCAGTGCAACCGCCACCAGTCCCATCGCCGTGCCGACATCCATCTTCTCGGGGCTGGCTGCCAGCATCGCGCCGACAATGATGATGCCCGACACCGCGTTGGTCACCGCCATCAGGGGCGTGTGCAGCGCGGGTGTGACGTTCCATACGACGTGGTAACCGACGAAAATCGCCAGCACGAACACCGTGAGATTGACTACGAAAGGATCAATGCCCATTTTCGACTCCTATTATTTACCGATCACTTCACCGTTCAGGCACAGCAGGGTGCCCGCGATGATGTCGTCTTCGCGATTGATGTTCATCGCCCCGCCCGCCTTGGGATCGCACAGCAGGTTGAGGAAGTTGAGCAGGTTGCGCGCATACAGCGCGGAAGCGTCCGCCGCCACCGATGCCGCCAGGTTGGGGTCGCCCACCAGCGTCACGCCATGCTTGACCACGGTCTTGTCCAGCTCAGACAAGGGGCAGTTGCCGCCCGCTTCCACAGCGAGGTCGACGATCACCGAGCCCGGCTTCATGGACTTCACCATGTCCTCGGTGACGAGAACGGGCGCGGGACGCCCCGGAATCAGCGCGGTGGTGATGACAATGTCCGCCGCCGCGACGCGCTTGGCGACTTCCGTCTTCTGGCGCTCCAGCCAACTGGGCGGCATGGGTTTGGCATAGCCGCCCACGCCTTGCGCGGCTTCGCGCTCCTCGTCGGTTTCGTAGGGCACGTCGATGAATTTCGCACCCAGCGATTCCACCTGCTCCTTCACGGCGGGTCGCACGTCGGACGCCTCGATCACCGCGCCCATGCGCTTGGCCGTGGCGATGGCCTGCAAGCCCGCCACGCCCACGCCCAGGATCACCACGCGCGCGGCTTTCACAGTACCGGCGGCGGTCATCAGCATGGGCATGAAACGTTTATAGAGGTTGGCACCGACCAGCACTGACTTGTAACCGGCGATGTTCGCCTGCGAGGAAAGCACGTCCATGGCCTGCGCACGCGTGGTGCGCGGCAATTTTTCCATGGGAAAGGCGGTGATGCCCTGCTTGGCATAGGCCGCGACCTGGTCTGCCTGGTGCGGCGAGAGCAGGCCGATCAGCACCGTGCCCGCTTTCAACTGCGCCAGTTCGGCGGCAGTGGGCGCTTTCACCTTCATTACGATTTCAGCCTGGGCATACATATCCGATGCGCCGACCAGTGTTGCGCCAGCCGCCTGGAAATCTGCATCCGGAATGCTTGCGCCTGCACCGGCCCCTTGCTGCACCAGAACCTGGTGGCCTGCGGCCAGCATTTTCTTTACCGTCTCGGGCGTCGCCGCCACACGGGTTTCACCTGCGCGAGTCTCTGCAGGAATGCCTATACGCATGAAATCTCCTCCATCACGCCAATTACATAAATAAGCCCGGACAAGCCGGGCGTACCCCTCCTGGAAAAGCCGGGTAAAACCCCCGGAAAAACCAGGCAAAACCAATCTTATTTCGATAACTTATTTCGATAACTTATTTCGATAACTTATTTCGATAACTTATTTCGATAACTTATTTCGATAACTTATTTCGATAACTTATTTCGATAACTTATT
>JBGPSQ010000182.1:0-6023 GCA_041490205.1 Gallionellaceae bacterium | reverse complement strand
CCTTGCCCAGGATCAAGGTGCTGGCCCTGTTCGAAGTAAGCGGCGAGCGCCACCTGAGTGCGGAAGATGTCTACAAGAAGCTATTGGCGGGCGGCGAGGACATTGGCCTGGCCACCGTCTATCGCGTGCTCACCCAGTTCGAGCATGCCGGGCTACTGGTGCGCCACCATTTCGAGGGCGGCAAGTCGGTGTTTGAGCTGAACCAGGGCAATCACCACGACCACATCGTCTGCCTGCAATGCGGGCGGGTGGAAGAGTTTTGCGATGCGGCCATCGAGGCGCGCCAGAAAAAAGCCGCCGCCGAGCGCGGCTTTGCCATGCACAGCCACAGCCTGCAAATCTACGCGGACTGCACCAAGCCCCGGTGCCCGCACAAGCCCAAGTAAGGCGGAAGATCGAGGGGCGGGGGGATGGATGACACTTTCGCGTGATCGGCGCGCCCCTACGGCAGCGGGGGTGGCAGGTACTTTTCCTTCAGCACGAAGCGCGCAATGTGCTGCTCCACGAGTTTCATGAAAACCAGCCTGGGCTGGCCCTGAACCACTTCGAACATGAACATGAAATATTCCCCCGCCGGGTTGCGCGCGTAGCGGGTGAGGGTGTACTCGCACCATCCCTCATCGTCGCCGGGCGACTCCTGATCCTCAATGACGGTGGCCGAGCCGCCATCGAAGGCAAAGCGCGTATCCTCCGCGTGAACCACTGTCCCACGGAACAGCTCATTCACCTTTTGGCGCGACACGGCCATGCGGGCTGCGAGACGCTTGCGATACCGGCGGGAAGTGAATATGGCCAGCCAGATGAAAGCAGCCATGGCCGCGAGTACCGCGATTTGCGCGAGATCCAGGCCGAAGATGGATAATCCAGCCATGCTATTCGAACGGCAGGGCGCGAATTGTGCGCCGCGCGTCACCTATTTGAGCTGCGCCAGGCGCGTGCGTATCTTCTCGCCCCACCCGGAATTGCTGATGGCCCTGTTTTCCAGGATGCGCTGGAGCAATTCGGCTTCCGTGGGCTTGCCGACTTTTTCCATCAAGAAATTTTTCTCTTCGAAATACAGGCTTTTCACCTTCCGGTACTTGAAGGAGCCCAGGAAATAAATGCCGGGTTTGGTGATGTTCAGCGTGGTGTCGCTGTTCTGCCGGGGGAACTTGTACTGGCTTTCGCCTTCCATGAATTTCGAACCGCTGATGTTGCTCAGTTCATACGAACCGGGAGGCAGCGAAAGGGTGAAGAGGCCATCGTTCACCGGGGCTTTCCATGTGTTCGATCCGGATGCATCTGCCGGCGCGATGGTGGCGGATGTGGCGGGCGTCGGGGCATCCTCCATGTCTATATAGCCCAGCACCAGAGAGTTGTTCGGGTCGTTGAGGTTGCCAGCCGGTGCTGCGGCAGTCCCGCAGCCGGAAAGCACGCTGGAAATTAACAGGCCAGCCGTGAACAGGCCAGCGATGACAGAAAGCCGTTGCTTCATCATTTTATGGACTCCTCCTAGGGTGTTCTGCGGCCTGACAGCGGCCTACGGGAGTATATAAAATAACCTTCGCAAAGAGTATCGAGGAAACCCCGGTGTTGGGAAAAGCGCAAATCCGAGTATTTTGCGCGGGCAATTTCCACTCGAACAAGCAAGTATGCTGGCCTGGTTTCGGCTAGCGGCCTAACCCGGCCTGTGTGGCGCTAGCGCTCGATCATCTCCTCCATTGCGCCAACGAAGGCTTCCAGAGTTGGTTCCGGGCCGTTTCCATGGTTCAAATGCTCCTCCCCTTCCCATGCGCATAGCACGGTGCAATCCGACCCGTCCATTTCCTTGCCCTTCTCCAGGGTCAGGTAAGTGACGTTCACATCCTTGGGCTGCTCATCCTCATCCAGTTGCATGGCAAGAGAGATACCCACGAAATAAGCCTCGCCGGTTCGAGCGGGCGGCGGCATGCTGACGATGATACTGGAGAGCCCCTTCACGCGGCCGGATGTCAGGCCGAGATCGGTGATGTCGAATGGAGCGGGCCCGGTGTGGTCGCATTGCTCGCAAACAATTTCCCATATGCGCTGGAGAAAATCATCCCTATTTTCATCGTTGTAAATCATGGAGAAGAAATAAAGAGGGTCGGCAAAGCACATCTCGCGCAGCGCGCAGTGGGCAATCTCGTAGTGATGGCGGCTGCCGCGCGGTTCCGCCAGAAGCTTTTCGATGAAGTCCTTATCATCTTCCGCGTCGGCAGCCCCGGCGTTGTGCGCCGCCTGGAGATTTTCCAATTCTTCGGCAGCCTTTTGAAGCTCGTCCATCTTCGCGTTAAGATCAATAGTTTCCGGTGTTTTAGGAGTCTCCCCGGAACTGTCCGATTTTTTCGAAAACCAACTCATGCTTATCCCCTTTGTGTTCCCTGAATTGAAATTATTGATGGAACGGGAGGCATGCTACCCAAGGCCATGAGGTTGCGCAACCGTCGGCTATTCTCAGTGCCTGAAATTCTCCGCCAGTGCACACGCCCTGGGTTTGCTTGCTACAATACTCAGGCCAAATGCCTGCTCGGGTAGAGATGCTGCATGAGGTGTTCGGGGCGATTGCCGGGTATCTGGATGGCAATCCAATGCCAGGTTGAGTTATTCTGAGTTGTCTGGAAACTGGGGCGTGCAGAATTGAAAGAGGCTTTGGAAGCGCTGAATGCGCTCAAAAAAACGGGTGTCATAGAGGGATATGCGATTGGCGGCGCTATTGCGGCAACTTTCTACATCGAAGCCGTCAACACGGAAGACCTGGATGCCTTCCTGTTCATGTCGCCGGGCGAGGGAAGCCTGCTGCTTTCACTGGCCCCGATTTACGATGCGCTCAGGCAACTCGGGGGCGTCGTTGAGGGGGAGTACGTCCGCTTCGGGGAATGGCCGCTACAGTTGCTTCCGGCATACAAACCGCTCGTCGAGGAAGCGATCAAGAACGCACAGAGCGTCAAGTACGGCGAAATACCCACGCGGATTTTTACGCCGGAATATCTATGCGCCATCGCGCTGGATACGGGGAGAAGAAAGGATTACTATCGTGTTGAATCCTTCATAGAGCAGCAGCAGGTGGATATGGAAAAGCTCCGCGCACTGGTAAGGACATACGGGCTCGAAGAACGCACGCGGAAAGTACAGAACTGGAGATGACATGAAAGGCGACAAGGTAAACCAGGAAAGGCTGGAATACGTGGCCAAGGCCAAAGCCGCCTACCGCCGCCACGCCCAGGCGATGACATGGGAAGAGAAAATCGCTTCGATCGTGAGAATGCGGAATGCGTCGAAAATAGCGAAGGCGGGCGGCGCTGTGCTGCGCAAGGCAGAGGCGTAGGGCGCGTATCACGCGCCAATCGCGTTCCTTTGAAAAATATGGCGCGTGGTACGCGCCCTACTGAGCTCAATCCGCGAGATCATCTTTTCTTGAAACCAACAGAATTCGACCACAAAACCTTCATCGCCAGCCTCCCGCTGCTGCCGGGCGTCTATCGCATGCTGGATGCAAAAGGCCAGGTGCTGTATGTCGGTAAGGCGGGGCAGCTCAAGAAGCGCGTCGCCTCCTATTTCCAGAAGACCAACATCGCCCCGCGCACCCGCCTGATGGTGTCGCACATCGCCAGCATCGAGGTGACAGTGACGCGCACCGAGGCCGAGGCGCTGCTGCTGGAAAACAATCTCATCAAGACGCTCAAGCCGCGCTACAACATCCTGTTCCGCGACGACAAGTCCTATCCCTACATCGTGTTCACCGGGCACAAGTATCCGCGCCTCACCTATTACCGCGGTGCCACCGACAAGAAGAGTCAGTATTTCGGGCCGTACCCCAATGCCTACGCGGCGAAGGAGAGCGTGCAGCTCTTGCAAAGGGTGTTCCGCCTGCGCACCTGCGAGGACAGCGTGTTTTCCAACCGCACGCGGCCCTGCCTGCTCTACCAGATACACCGCTGCACTGGGCCCTGCGTGGGCTTCATCACCGAAGATGAATACGACAAGAGCATACGCAATGCCGCGCTGCTGCTGCAAGGGCGGCACACCGAGCTGGAAGGCGCGCTGCACCAGGCCATGCAGGATGCCTCCGAGTCGCAGCGTTACGAACTCGCAGCCGTCCTGCGCGACCAGCTTTCCGCCCTGCACACCGTGCAGCAGAAACAATTCGTGGAAAGTGCGCGCGCCACCGATGCCGACATCGTCGTGGTTGCCGAGCTGGAAGGCAAGATGTGCGTCAACCTCGCCATGGTGCGCGGCGGGCGCCACCTGGGCGACAAGAGCTTCTTCCCCCAGAACGGCTGGCATGGCAGCGCAGTGCCAGCACAAAAAGAGGAGGGCAAGGAAGGAGAGGCAATCGTAGCGCAGGAAGAGGTGGCCGCGCTCACCCGCGCCGAGGCGCTGGAAGCCTTCCTCGCACAGCACTACCTCAGCCGCAGCGTGCCGCCGCTCATCCTCACCGGCGAGGAAATCGAACCCGAATCGCTGGCCGCGCTGGAAGAATTGTTCGCCGCGCAGTCTGGCGGCAAAGTGAGCATACGCGGCGGCGCCTCCGGCGAGCGCAAAGAGTGGCTAACCATGGCCATGCAAAACGCCATGATGTCCCTGCGCCGCCAGGCCGACCAGGAATCCGGCCAGAACCGCCGCATGGAAGCCCTGCGCGAAGCGCTGGACATGCCCGACCTCGCCCGCATCGAGTGCTTCGACATCAGCCACACCATGGGCGAAGCGACGGTTGCATCGTGCGTGGTGTACGACAACCTCGACATCCGCACCAGCGAATACCGGCGCTACAACATCACGGGTGTGACCCCCGGCGACGACTACGGCGCCATGCGCCAGGCGCTCACCCGCCGCTATCAAAAATTGGAAGCAGGAGAAGGCAAGCGCCCCGACTTGATTTTGATAGATGGCGGGGCAGGTCAGCTAGGCGTCGCCATGGAAGTGATGGCCGAACTCGGCCTCAACGAAATCCAGCTCATGGGCGTCGCCAAAGGCCCATCGCGCAAACCGGGCGAAGAAGAGCTATTGATGCCCCACGCCGAGCATCCCCTGCATCTTGTTCCCAGCAGCCCGGCACTGCATTTAATCCAGCAAGTGCGCGACGAAGCCCACCGCTTTGCCATAGCCGGGCACCGCGCCCGGCGCGGCAAGGCGCGCACGGCATCCGCCCTGGAAGAAATCAGCGGGGTGGGGGAGAAGCGCAGGCGCAATTTGCTTGCCCACTTCGGCGGCATCAAGGGCGTGCAGGGGGCTAGTGTGGAGGAGCTGGCGCAGGTGGAGGGGATTAGCGCCGCGCTGGCGGAGCAGATTTATAAGCAATTGCATTGAGGGTGGGTATCCGCAGGATTAGGGAGTTCGTCATTCCCGCGAAAGCGGGAATCCAGTAATTGAAATAGGCCCGCGTAGCGGACGAAATCACTTCGTCGGCTACGCCGGGATATTATTTTGACTGGATTCCCGCTTTCGCGGGAATGACGGGGGTCCGGCAGCCCCGCAGGGGTGTTCCGCCAATTTAGAAACATCCGGCGGAACCGCAAGCGTTCCGCACTACGCGGGCTTGTTGCTTTGAAAGGGAGAAAGCGGGTAAGATGTTGGACGGTTCGTTAATATTGCTGAAATTTCAGTCAAATGGAATGATTGTCCTTGAATAAACCAACGAAAAAAGACGCCAGAAATCATATAGGCTGGCCGCAGGTTGTCCGAGATGTGTTGGTTGCCTCAATGAACAAAGGCCAGTTTCCATTGGCTATAATTTCGTTGATTGTATTAGCCTTAATTTTCAAGATGCCCCCCGAAGATGTAAGCAAGCTTGTTTTTGAAATCATTGATCTTTTGAAACGCGGTTATCTGGTAGGTTATGTTTTATTTGGTATGGTAACTGGTGGTTGGTTTTTGCATGCAAAGTGGCAGCGCAGAGTGATCTCGTCTGAGGTTGCTAGACTTAGAGCTTATCCGTAAATAACGTATAATGCCCTCCCCATGATTCCAACGAACGGGGGCGAAGATGGGCAAGGCAAAATCATGGGAAGTGACGGATGAATTCT
>JBGPSQ010000181.1:0-6100 GCA_041490205.1 Gallionellaceae bacterium | reverse complement strand
GCTGGCGCACACCGACAGGCTGCTCGGCTCCATCCTGTTCGGCAACACCCTGCTCAACGTGGCCGCCGCCACGCTTGCCGAGTTCATCGTGATGCGCATGTACCCGGGTGACAACACCGCGCTCCTGCTGGGCACGCTGGCGATCACTTTCGTGCTGCTGGTATTCAGCGAAATCATGCCCAAGGTGATCGCCGCCAGCCAGCCGGAGCGCATTGCCCTCTTTTCCAGTTACCCGCTGTCGGTGCTGATCCGGGTGTTCCACCCGGTGGTGTCCATCGCCACCACCATCGTGCATTACGTGCTGTGGCTGTTCCGCATCCAGGTGCAGACCGACCAGAGCAAGCACAAAATGAACCTGGAAGAATTGCGCATGCTGGTGCTGGAATCGGAGCAATTCCTGCCGCACAAGCACCAGGGCATGCTGCTCAACTTGGTGGACATCGGGCGCATCGCGGTGAACGACGTGATGGTGCCGCGCAATATGATCGAGGCGATCAACCTCGATGCGGAGCCCGAGGTGCTGCGCGAAAAGATCGCCACCGCCCACCACACGCTGCTGCCGGTATATCAGGGCGCGCTCGACAACATCGTCGGTATCCTGCATGTGCGCCGCGTGCTGGCCCTGATGCAGGAAGAAATATTCGAGCCGGATGAATTGAGCAAACTGCTGAACGACCCCTATTTCATCCCGTCCGACACCGCCCTGCTCTCCCAATTGCAGCACTTCCAGGAACGCCACACCCGGCTCGGCCTGGTGGTGGACGAATACGGCGAACTGCTGGGACTGGTGACGCTGGAAAACATCCTGGAAGAAATCGTGGGCGACTTCACCACCCAATCACCCTCCCAAACCGGCAAATTCCTGCGCCAGCCGGATGGCAGCGTGCTGGTGGAAGGCAGCACGCCCCTGCGCGACCTGAATCGCAAGCTGGGCATGCGCCTGCCGCTGGATGGCGCGAAAACGCTGAACGGCCTGATCCTCGAACAACTGCAGGACATGCCAGAAGCCGGGGTCAGCCTGAAGGTCGCAAGCTACCCGGTTGAAATCGTGCAAACTCACGGACGGGTGGTGAAGGTCGCCAAGATATTCCCGTCAATGCGCGACAAGCAGCAATAGGGACCAACCCCGATCTCCCCGGATCCGTGTTAACCGGCGACAAACGCAATCAGGACTATACCTTCCATTTCTCGCTAGCGGGTGTTCCGAAGAAAAGAGGATAATATTACTTTGGGATCGACCCGAAGGGGTGTCCTGCAGCATCTCACAGCAAATGGTCAGGCGAATCGGTTTCGGCCACACGGCCCGATGTCACGCCTCATTCATATTTGTACTGTATCAATGGACAAGCAGGGAAGGTTATATGACAGAAGAAAAGAGTCTCGAAGGTCTGGGTGGTTGGCTGATTTTAGTGGGGCTGGGCATTGTGCTTTCACCGCTTCGCATCGTCTATTTCATAATCCAAACCTATTCAGAGGTTTTTACCAATGGATCTTGGGAAATTTTAACCACGCCGGGAAATGCATCATACAACCACCTATGGGCACCGTTGCTGATTGGCGAGTTGGCTATCAACATTGGCTTGTTGCTCACTTGGGTGTTCATAGCCTATCTGTTTTTCACAAAGAAAAGGCTGTTTCCAAAGTTCTACATCGCCATCTTGCTATTCACGCTGGCATTCATCCTTATTGATTCGCTGGCAATGAAATCCGTGCTTCCGGATGAGCCGGTTTTCGACGAGGCCACTATAATGGAATTCGTCCGCTCGCTGATTGCTTCACTGATATGGGTGCCGTATATGCTGGTTTCAAAGCGGGTGAAGGCGACATTTGTGAAATAAACTGCCAGGCGCGTTTCAGCGTCCGGATTTACTCGAAATCCGGAATTCTGCCGATCAACTCCGGTAACTGGCGTTGATCTTCACGTAGTCGTAGGAGAAGTCGCAGGTCCACACGGTGGCCGCTGCATTGCCACGCCCCAGCGCGACGCGCACGGTGATATCTTCCTGCTGCATCACGCGCTGGCCGTCTTCTTCGCGGTAGCTCGCCGCGCGCCCGCCGTTTTCTGCGACCATTACATCGTCAAGATAGAGTTTGAGTTTCTGCACGTCGAGGTCATTCACCCCGGCATAGCCGATGGCCGCGAGGATACGGCCCAGGTTGGGGTCGGAGGCGAAGAAGGCGGTCTTAACCAAGGGCGAGTGCGCCACGGCGTAGTCGATCTGCTTGCACTCGGCGGCATCGCGCCCGCCCTCGACCGCAATGGTCATGAACTTGGTTGCGCCTTCACCATCGCGCACGATGGCTTGCGCCAGTACGGTGGCGACTTCAGTGACGGCAGCCTGCATCGCGGCACGCTCTGCCTCGCCGACCGCTACACCGCTCTTGCCAGTTGCGATCAGCATCAGCGCATCGTTGGTGGAGGTGTCGCCATCCACGGTGATGCAGTTGAAAGAGGCGTCAGATGCCTGCTTCACCATTTGCTGCAACATATCCTGGGCAATGGCGGCATCGGTGGCGATGTAGCCCAGCATGGTGGCCATGTTGGGGTGGATCATGCCGGAGCCCTTGGCGATGCCGGTGACGGTGACGGTCTTGCCACCGATGTTCACCCAGCGCGATGCGGCCTTGGCGACGATGTCGGTGGTCATGATGGCATGGGCAGCATCGAACCAGTTGTCTGCTTTGAGATTGGCGATGGCCTGCGGCAATCCGGCGACGATTTTCTCGACCGGCAAGGGTTCCATGATGACGCCGGTGGAATAAGGTAACACTTGTTCATCCGCGCAGCCCAGCAGCCGGGCCAAAGCGGCGCAGGTGGCGCGCGCGGCGGCCATGCCCTGCTCGCCGGTGCCCGCGTTTGCATTGCCGGTGTTCACCACCAGCGCGCGGATGGGCTTGCCGGATGCGAGATGTTCGCGGGCGACCGTGACCGGCGCGGCACAAAATCGGTTTTGAGTGAAGACGCCCGCGACGGATGCGCCTTCGTCGAGCTTGATGACCAGCACATCCTTGCGGTTGGCGCGCTTGATCCCGGCTTCTGCCGTGCCAAGCTGTACGCCCGGCACGGGCAGCAGTTCGCCCGCGATGGGCGCAGACAGTTTTACCGGCATGTGACTTCCTGAGACTGGTTTAACTTATTACCTGGATTAACTTAGTATCTACCCTGGATACGGTACAGGTAGTTGCTCATTTCCACCGATTGCATGTTCATGCGGCGCACGATGCCGTGCACGTGGCGCACGATGCCGCGCATCACGTAATACACGATGGCGGGCTGGGAGTTGAGCAGCGCCTCGAAGCGGGCACGATCAAGCAGCAGAACCTTGGAATCGGTCTTGGCGACCACATTGGCGCTGACTTGCGCCAGGTTGCCGCCGACAAAACCGATGATGCCTGCCAGGTCGCCTTGCTTGAGCAGGTGCAGGGTGTTTTTTTCGCCGTTGGTGGTGGCGGTGGCTTCCACTTCACCGCTGCCCAGGATCAGCAGGGTGTCGCGCAGTTCGCCCTGGTGGATGTTGTCGCCCTGCTGGACGATGGTCTCGCCCGCCTTGTATTCGCGCACGGTGATGATGCGCGCCAGAGCCTCGATCTCTGCATCGCGCAATTCTTCCGCCAGGGTGGAATTGTGCAGGGTCTGCAATATCAGGTCATCCGCTGTCATGATAGTCTCCCGGAAATTAAATGCGATTTCAGGCCCCGGATTTCTTAGGCCAATTTGCCGTGGCACTGCTTGTATTTCTTGCCCGAGCCGCAGGGACAAGGATCGTTGCGCCCAACTTTCGCCGCACCGCGCACGAAAGGCTTGTGTTCCCCGTCGCCCGCCGCATGCCCGTCCGTGGGCAGCGCCAGCGCCTCATCGTAATCGGCGTGATGATACTGCACATTACCGACCGCCGGTTGGGTTTCTTCCGCCGCCGCGACGTCCTCTTCGCTGCTGATCTGCACTGTCATCAGCATTTGCGTGACTTCGCGTTTGATCGCTTCCAGCATGATGGCGAAGAGATCGAATGCTTCGCGTTTGTATTCCTGCTTGGGGTTTTTCTGAGCATATCCGCGCAGGTGTATGCCCTGGCGCAAGTGGTCCAGCGCCGCCAGGTGCTCTCGCCAGTGCCGGTCAACGCTGCTCAGCATGACCATGCGTTCGTACTGGTGCATGATTTCGCCTCCCACCTGGTCCACCTTGGCTTGGTATTGGGTTTGCGCCTGCTGCACCAAGCGGTCGCGCAGCCCCTGCTCGTCCAGCTTCGTATCCTGTTCCAGCCATTGCGCCAGCGGCAGGTGCAGTTGCATCTCGGCGGCCAGCGCTCTTTCCGCCGCCGGAACGTCCCACTGCTCTTCCATGCTGCCCGGCAGGATGAATTCGCTGGCGATGTCGTTCAGCACGCCGTCGCGCATGGCCGAAATGGTTTCCGAAATGTCCGTACTCTCCAGCAGCTCGTTGCGCTGTTCGTAAATCACTTTGCGCTGATCGTTGGCAACGTCGTCGTATTCCAGTATCTGCTTGCGCATGTCGAAGTTGCGCGCCTCGACCTTGCGCTGCGCGTTTTCGATGGCGCGCGTCACCCAGGTGTGCTCGATGGCCTCACCTTCCGGCAGCTTGAAGCGCGCCATGATCGCCGCCACGCGGTCGGAAGCGAAGATACGCAGCAGCGGGTCTTGCAGCGACAGGTAGAAGCGGCTGGAGCCGGCATCGCCCTGACGGCCGGAACGTCCGCGCAATTGATTGTCCACGCGGCGCGATTCGTGGCGTTCGGTGCCGATAATGTGCAGGCCGCCCGCAGCCAGCACCTGTTCGTGCAGGGATTGCCATTCGCTATGCAGTTTTTCTATTTGCCGGTTGCGCGCCTCGTCATTCAGGGATTCGTCGGCATGCAGGTGTTCGACCTGCTTTTCGACATTGCCGCCCAGCACGATGTCGGTACCGCGACCCGCCATGTTGGTGGCGATGGTGACCATTTTCGGGCGTCCGGCCTGGGCCACGATCTCGGCCTCGCGCGCATGCTGCTTGGCGTTCAGCACTTGGTGCGGCAGCTTGGCCTTTTCCAGCAAATGCGAGAGCAGTTCCGAATTTTCGATCGAGGTGGTACCCACCAGCACCGGCTGGCCGCGCTGATAGCAATCGCGAATGTCCTCGATCACCGCTGCGTGTTTTTCCTGGGCGGTCATATAGACCTTGTCCATCATGTCGCGGCGCACGGTCGGGCGGTGCGGCGGGATGATCACGGTTTCCAGGCTGTATATCTGCTGGAATTCGAAGGCTTCGGTGTCGGCCGTGCCGGTCATGCCGGCCAATTTATTGTACAAGCGGAAATAATTCTGGAACGTGATCGAAGCCAGGGTCTGGTTTTCTTTCTGGATCGCCACGCCTTCCTTGGCCTCCACCGCCTGGTGCAAACCTTCGGACCAGCGGCGCCCCGCCATCAGGCGCCCGGTGAATTCGTCAACGATCACCACTTCACCGTCCTGCACCACATAGTGCTGGTCGCGCAGGTACAGCACGTGCGCACGCAGCGCGGCATACATGTGGTGGATCAGGTTGATGTTGGCCGGGTCATACAGGCTGCCGCCGGGCGGCAACAGACCAGCCTGGAGCAACAATCCCTCTGCTTTCTCGTGACCTGCTTCAGTCAAGAGTATCTGGTGGTTTTTTTCGTCCACGCTGTAATCGCCGGGGCCGTCTTCCTGTTGCTGGCGCTCCAGGCGCGGGGCGAGTTTGTCCATCCGCAAATAGACTTCCACGTTGTCCTCGGCTTGGCCGGAGATGATCAGCGGGGTGCGCGCCTCGTCGATCAGGATGGAGTCCACTTCGTCCACGATGGCGAAATTCAGCCCGCGCTGGAAACGCTCCTCGGCTTGGGTCGCCATGTTATCGCGCAGGTAATCGAAGCCGAATTCGTTGTTGGTGCCGTAAGTGATGTCTGCGGCATAGGCGTGTTGCTTGGCTTCATGCGGCATTTGCGAGAGATTCGCACCGACGCTCAAGCCCAGGAAGCTATATATTTTGCCCATCCAGTCGGCATCGCGCTGCGCCAGGTAATCATTGACGGTCACCACGTGCACGCCACGGCCGGTGAGCGTATTGAGATAGGCCGGTAGAGTG
>JBGPSQ010000180.1:0-6106 GCA_041490205.1 Gallionellaceae bacterium | reverse complement strand
TGTGCTGGATTCAACGCCTGGAGCAGGCTTCTGTGTGTTGCGATGATCATGATGCATGCTGGCGTCAGCAGGCCGGTGAGCAGCCAGCCCAGCCCGCCCCCAATATCCCCAAAATTCCTGTTAAGCATGGATTCCAGCATTCCCATGATCCCGATCATGCCCAATTGCCTCAACACTTGCGCTATTGAGCCGTCCTTTTTGTCCTCCATGCCGTCAGGCTCGTCGAATTGGCCGTTCGCGGTGCGGCACAATACGATCAGCGCATACTGGAAAAATGCAGCCCAGACGATGTATTCCAGCGCCGAACCGAAAATGCCCGAAATGGCCATGACCAGGCCGCCGAATATGGAATATGCAGCCAGTCTCAGGAGCGTGCCGGCCTGCAACGGGTAAATGAAGAAGCTTGGAAATCTGCGCCAGAAGGGAACCAAATCGGCGCCCGTCTCGATCGAGAAGTTGCTGTTTTCAGGCATGGTAATTATCGCGGCAATAATTCAGAACCAGCAATCTAGCACCAATAAAACCGGTTTGTCATGGGCAAGAATCAATTGGCTGCGTCATATCAGGACACGGAAAAAAAACGGGCGCCGCAGCGCCCGTTCTTAAAGCCTCAAACAAGGGTTATCGCTTGTTGCTGCTGTTATGCCCGCGTCCCAGGGTAAAGCTGCTTCCTTCGCGGCGCTGACCGGTCGCATTGGCGGGCGCGGCGCGATTGCCATCAACGTCGCCGTCGGCCTTGCGCGGCCTGTCACTGAAGTGTGGCTTATCGCCGAAGCGCGGTTTATCTCCGAAACTTGGTTTATCGCCAAAACGCGGCTTATTGCCGAAGCCGGGTTTATCACCAAAGCGTGGTTGATCTCCGAAACGCGGCTTATCGCCGAAGCGCGGTTTATCTCCGAAGCTTGGTTTATCGCCAAAACGCGGTTTGTTGCCGAAGCCGGGTTTATCACCAAAGCGTGGCTGATCTCCGAAACGCGGCTTATCGCCGAAGTGCGGTTGTCTGTTTCCATCGCGAGGCTGTCCGTTGCGCTCGTCGCGTGGATAGCCATGGCGGCTGTCTGCGTGACGGCTATCGGGCGCGGAGTGGCGTGGGTTTCCGCCCGGCTTGCCGCGCGAGCCGGAAGGCTGCGGACGCGGCTTGAATTTCGGCTCCATGCCAGGGATAGTATGCGCGGCAATGCTTTGCCCGGTGTAGCGTTCGATTTTCTTCAGGTGCAGCGCGTCGCGGCCCGAGGCGAACGACACGGCGATGCCGGAAGCGCCGCCGCGCCCGGTGCGGCCGATGCGGTGCACATAGTCCTCGGCGAACTTGGGCAGGTCGAAGTTGATGACGTGGGAGATGCCAGCCACGTCAATTCCGCGCGCGGCCACGTCGGTGGCCACCAGCACGCGCACTTGCCCGCGGCGCAAACTGGTCAGCGTGCGGTTGCGGTCACGCTGGCTCATGTCGCCGTGCAGGGCGGCGGCGGTATGGCCTTGCGCCGCCAGGTCGTCGGCCAATTGGTCGGCATCGCGCTTGGTAGCAGTGAACACTATGGCCTGGTTCAGGCCCACATCGCGCAGCAGGTGGTCAAGCAGGCGGTTCTTGTGCGCCATGTCGTCCACGTACATCAGGCGCTGCTCGATGTTCTCGTGGCGCGCCTTGGTTGCCGCGACGCTGATGCGCTTGGGCGATTTGAGCAGGCGCTGTGCCAGGTTGCCGATCACGCCGTCCAGCGTGGCGGAGAACAGCAGCGTCTGGCGCGTGGCGGGAGTAGCGGCAGCGATGCGCTCCACGTCGTCGATGAAGCCCATGTCCAGCATGCGGTCCGCCTCATCCAGCACCAGCATTTCCAGGCGCGAGAAATTGATGCGCCCGCGTTCGATGTGGTCAATCAGGCGTCCCGGCGTGGCAACCAGGATGTCAACCGGTGCGGAGAGCAATTTGTTTTGCAGCGGGTAGGGCATGCCGCCCAGGATGCTTACCACTTTCAGGCGCATGTTCTTGCCGTATTTTGTGGCGGCTTCGGAAACCTGCTGCGCCAGTTCGCGCGTCGGCGTCAGCACCAGCACGCGCGGGCCTTTGCCTTGTACGGCGGAAGGCTGGGACAGGCGGTGCAGCGCGGGCAGGATGAAGGCAGCGGTCTTGCCGGTGCCGGTCTGGGCGGAGGCCATCAAGTCGTGCCCGGCCAGCGCTTCCGGGATAGCCTGTGCCTGGATCGGCGTGGGCGTGGTGTATCCGGCCTCGGCGATGGCTTTCAGCAATTCCGGGTTGAGGCCCAGCGTATCAAACGAAGCGGTAGTATCGGACAAAGCAGGAACTGCGGCAACGTCAGCGTTACCGGGGGTGTTTTCAATAGACAAAGTGATTCCTTAACGTAAAAGTCAAAGCGCGCACTTGGCTGCATGCCAAGCACAAGTAATCAGTAGGAGGTATGAACCGCTACCGGCGCAAACGAAACATCGTCGCTAACCGGTGTGTCACATTGCGCCGCAAATACTGCTCGGGGCGCGAGGGGTCAGGAAACGATGAACCTAAGCTGCATGAACATCGCAGCGGAGCGCATTATAAGCGTAAACTGCAGAAATGCAAGCGAAATATAGGGGCTAGCCTGTTGCACTCAATTGGGTTCGAGATTGAGGTCGAGTTGGCTCACATCCTCGATCTTGAGTTCCTTTCCGTTGCCGCGCGCGACCTCGATGGAATTCAGGTATTCCGGTGTGATGTCGCCGGTGATATAGCTCCCGTCGAAGCATGAAGCGTCGAAATGCCCGATGGCGGGGTTGGCCTTGCGCACGGCAGCCTTGAGGTCTTCCAGATCCTGGTAGATCAAGTGGTCGGCGCCGATCTCGCGGCAGATCTGCTCGTCAGTGCGTCCGGTGGCGATCAGTTCATGGCGCGACGGCATGTCTATGCCGTAGACGTTGGGGAAACGCACGGGGGGCGCGGCGGAGGCGAAATACACCTTGCGCGCACCCGCATCGCGCGCCATCTGCACGATCTCGCGGCTGGTGGTGCCGCGCACGATGGAATCGTCCACCAGCAGCACATTCTTGCCCTTGAACTCCATGCCGATCGCATTCAGCTTCTGGCGCACCGACTTCTTGCGCATTGCCTGCCCCGGCATGATGAAGGTGCGGCCTATGTAGCGGTTCTTCACAAAGCCTTCGCGGAACGGCAGGTTAAGATGGTTCGCCAGTTGCAAGGCGCTGGGGCGGCTGGAGTCGGGAATCGGAATCACCACGTCAATATCGTGATTAGGCCATTCGCGCGCTATCTTGTCGGCAAGGAATTCGCCCATGTGCAGCCGCGTTTCATAAACCGAGACGCCATCTATCACCGAATCGGGTCGCGCTAGGTAAACATATTCGAATATGCAGGGATTGAGCGAGTGCCGCTCCGCGCACTGGCGGAAATGGATATTACCCTCGAAATCGATGAACACCGCTTCGCCTGGCTCAATGTCGCGCAGGAATTTGAATCCCAGCGTATCCAGCGCCACGCTTTCCGAAGCGACCAGGTATTCCGTGCCGTGGTCTGTCTGGTGGCTGCCGATTACCAGCGGGCGAATGCCGTAGGGATCGCGGAACGCCAGCAGGCCATAACCGGCCACCATCGCCACCACGGCATAGGCGCCCCGGCAGCGGCGGTGCACGCCGGAAACAGCGTCGAATATGGTGCCGATGTCGAGCAGGTAATTGCGCGCCCCGTTCTGCAACTCATGCGCCAGCACGTTGAGCAGTACCTCCGAATCGGAGTTGGTATTCACATGACGACGGTCTTCGATGAACAATTCCTGCTGCAGCTGAACGGTATTGGTCAGGTTGCCGTTGTGCCCCAGCACGATGCCGAAGGGCGAATTCACATAAAATGGCTGCGCCTCGTTGTGGTCAACGGCAGAACCTGCGGTGGGATAGCGCACATGCGCAATGCCCGCATTGCCGAGCAGGGCGCGCATATTGCGCGTGCGGAACACGTCGCGCACCAGGCCGTTTGCCTTGTGCAAGTGGAAGGTATTGCCATCCAGCGTGGCGATGCCCGCCGCATCCTGCCCCCGGTGCTGCAATACCTGCAGGCCGTCATACAGCAATTGGTTGACGGGGTTGTTAGCGACGACGCCTAAAATACCACACATCTTTATGTACCCTGCTTACTCAGTCACGAAAATGGATTTTTTGCGCCAGGCCCTCGGGCAGCCAGCCCCTGGCCTGAACCGCAATTTCTTCCAGCGAGCCGCTCATCAATGCATCGCGCCATGCGGAAGACGCGGGCAAGGTGGTCATGCCGGCCAACAGGACCAGAACCAGCACCAGGAATCCGCCGCGCACCAAACCAAACGCCGCGCCCAGGGAGCCGTCAAGCCGCTCCAGCCCGGAGGATTTCACCAGCTTGTTCATGCCCCACGCCAGCACACCGCCCACAATGAGCGTCAGCGCAAAAAGAGCGGAAAACGCGACCGCCATCCTGGCGGAATCCGTCCCCACCGTGGCGGGAACATAATCAACGATGTCCGGCGCAAACAACCGCGCGACGAAATACGCCGCCACCCAGTTCAGCAGCGAGACCGCTTCATACACCAGGCCGCGCCACCACCCCAACAGCATTGACAACGCCACCACGGCCAGGACGGCGAAATCGAATGCGGTCATCGCAAGACCTACGGTTCACCGACTATTGCCGGTTGCATGCCCTGCGCTTCCAGCTTATGCAGCGCCTGCTCCGCAGACCCGTGCGAAGCATAAGGCCCCACGCGCACCCGGATGGTTTCTCCCGCCTTTTCGGTATAGGCATGCCACCCCTGCTTGCGCAATTTCTCAAGCAATTCCTTCGCCGAGGCCGCATGGGAAAAAGCGCCCACCTGCACCGCAAAACCCGCCTTATGTTCTTCAGTCTTGTGTTCTTCGGCCTTATGTTCCGGCTTGGCGGGCTTATGCGCAGGCTCGGCCTTCACCGTAGAGGGTTTGGACGGTGCAGGGGGCACAGCGGAGGCAGGTGCGCTCACTGGCTGCGCTTGCGCCGCTTCCTGCGGCTTCCCCGCAGAAGGCTCCGGAATGATTTCTGGCGCGCTCTCGGCCACCACCATTTGTGAACTGAAAGTGCCAGCCCTGTCCTTGTCCGGGATGCGCAACTCCAGGCTTCCTGCGCGCGGATCCGGCGCACTCTCGAGCAACATCGGCAGAATGATGACCAGCGCCGTCACCAGCGCCACCGCGCCGACCAGCCTGCGCCTCATCTGCCGTTTCAATTCGTCTTCGCTGTCTGTTTTAGCCATTACTGTTTATCTAGCCAGCCCGCCGCGCACCCGCATGGCGTCCGCCACTGTATAAAAAGAACCGAAGACCATAATTCTATCATTTTCGGCGGCCACATTGCAGGCATGCCGCAGCGCATCGGCGGGAGTAGCGAAAGTTTCGATCGGGCCGCGCACCCTTTCGACCCGCAGAACTTGCGCCAGTTCCGTAGCCGTCGCGCCGCGCGGCGCATCTATCCCCGCCGCCAGCCAAGTGTCCACCTGCCCGTCGAGCGCGCGCGCCACGCCTGCCATGTCCTTGTCCTTTAACATGGCAAACACCGCGAAAGTGCGTGCTGGCGGCATCGCAGCCAGGTTTTGCGCCAGCGAACGCGCCGCATGCGGGTTATGCGCCACATCCAGGATAATCATAGGCTTTCCCGGCAGCACCTGGAAGCGCCCCGGCAGTGTCACCTCCACCAGCCCGCGCCGCACGGCCTCCATGCTCACCGGCAGTTGTTCCCGCAGCGCATCCAGGGCCGCCAATGCCGCGCTGGCATTGTTGAGCTGATACGCGCCGCGCAGGGCAGGATATGGCAAGGCGTTGCGCGCCCCCGCTTCGCTGCGGTAATCCCACTGCTGCTCATGCGCCGCATGGCCGAATTGCCCGCCCAGCCGCCACAGCCGCGAGCCGGTTTTTTCAGCCTGTTCGGCTATCATGGCAGGCATGTCGGGGTCGCCGAAAACCGCCACCCTGCCCTTGCGGAATATTCCCGCCTTTTCATAAGCAATTTTCTCGCGCGTATCGCCCAGGTATTCGGTGTGATCCAGGTCCACGCTGCACACCACGGCGCAATCGGCATCGAATGCGTTCACCGCATCCAGCCGTCCGCCCA
>JBGPSQ010000179.1:0-6166 GCA_041490205.1 Gallionellaceae bacterium | reverse complement strand
GATGGTATTTACCCAGCACGTCACCGACCACGCGCGCCGATTTGACGTGCTTGTTGCCGTGGGTCAGCCCCATCTGGCGCATGGCATAGAGGATGCGCCGCTGCACCGGCTTCTGGCCGTCGCACACTTCCGGCAGCGCGCGCCCCTTGACCACAGAGACTGCATATTCAAGATAGGCGCGCTCAGCGTAATCGGCAATCGCCACGTCGTCGCCATCGGGCAGGCTCGGCAGCGGGGCGAATTGCGGCTTGGCCGGATCGAGCGGAGCGGGGATCGCGGTTTTCTGTTTACCCTTTGGGGGTTCGTTTTTGTTGGTAGCCATGCGTTATCGTTGTCTTGTAAATTGATTTATGTAGGCCGGGCTACGCCCGGCGCGGCGGGCAGAGCCCGCCCTACCTCACGTTCGTCATTCCCGCGAAGGCGGGAATCCAGTAAGACAATAATGCCTTTTGTTCAAATCGCTGGATTCCCGCCTTCGCGGGAATGACGAGCCTATTGTCCTTTTAATGAGCCTGTTGTTCTCTAAATCAAATATCCGCCGACACCTCGTTGCCGTGGAATTCCAGCCATGCGCGCCGCGTCGCGGCCTCCTGCTTGCCCATCAGCATGTTGAACATCGCCATGGCCGCCTTGTAGGATGCCGCATCCACTCTCACGCACAGCGCGCGGCGCGTATCCGGGTTGAGCGTGGTTTCCCAGAGCTGCTCCGGACTCATTTCGCCCAGGCCCTTGAAGCGCGAAATCGTCCAGCTACCCTCGCGCACTTTTTCCTTGCGCAACCTGTCCTGGGTGGCGGCCAGCTCAGCCTCGTTGAGCGCGTATATCTTGTGCGCCTGTTTCTTGCCGGTTGCTGGCACGTCCACGCGGAACAGCGGCGGCTGCGCGATGTACACCTTGCCCGCCTCGACCACCTTGTAAAAATGGCGGTAAAACAGGGTGAGCAACAGGGTGGAAATGTGCGCGCCGTCCACGTCGGCATCGGCCATGATGAGGATGGCGTTGTAGCGCAGGCCGGAAAGGTCCACTGCTTCATCCGGCGCGTGCGGGTCCACGCCGATGGCAACCGCGATGTCGTGTATCTCGTTGTTGGCGAACAGGCGATCTTTCTCCACCTCGAAGGTATTCAACACCTTGCCGCGCAGCGGCAGCACGGCCTGGAATTCCTTGTTGCGCCCCTGCTTGGCCGAGCCGCCCGCCGAGTCGCCCTCCACCAGGAACAGTTCGGTGCGGGTGGCGTCGGAGGAACTGCAATCGGTAAGCTTGCCGGGCAGCACCGCAACACTCGAGCCTTTTTTCTTTTCAACCTTCTGCGCGGAGCGCAGCCGCGCCTGCGCCTGCTGCACGGCCAGCTCCACGATGCGCTTGCCCGCCTCGATGTTCTCGTTCAGCCATAGGTCGAGCGGGTCCTTTATCATTGATGAGACCAGACGCAGCGCTTCGCGGGAAACCAATTTTTCCTTGGTCTGCCCCTGAAACTGCGGATCGAGCACCTTGGCGGAGAGTACGAAGGATAGACGCGAAAACGCGTCTTCCGGCACCAGCTTCACACCCTTGGGCAGCAGGCCGTGGATTTCGGAAAAGGATTTCACGGAGTTGAACACGCCGTCGCGCAGCCCGGCCTCATGCGTCCCGCCTGAAGGCGTGGGAATGAGGTTGACGTAAGACTCGCGCACTACATTGCCCTCGGCCGACCAGGTCAGTGCCCAGGATGCGCCCTCGCCTTCGGCGAAGCCGGTTCCGTCGTCCTTGCGCGCGAATTTTTCCTGGAACAGGATGGGGGTGGCCAGTTCGAATTCGGAAAGCGCCTCGGCAAGATAGCCGCGCAAGCCGTCCGGATATGTCCACGATTTGGTCTCACCCGATTTTTCCAGGTGCAATGCAATGGTCACGCCGGGCAGCAACACAGCCTTGGAGCGTAGCGAAAATTCGAGCTGCGCCAGGCTGACGGCGGGGCTGTCGAAATATTTTGGATTGGGCCAGGCGCGCACCATGGTGCCGGTCTGGTTCTTGGGACAGCTTTCTTTCTTCGCCAGAGGCTTCTCGGCCTCGCCATTGACGAAGAACACTTCGTGGCGCGCCCCGTCGCGGTACACCGAAACCTCGATCTTCCTGGACAGCGCATTGGTCACCGCCACGCCCACTCCGTGCAGGCCGCCCGCGAATTGATATGCGCCGCCCTTTTCCTTGTCGAACTTGCCGCCGGAATGCAGCACCGTGAAGGCCACCTCGACCACCGACCGCTTTTCTTCCGGATGGATGCCCACCGGGATGCCGCGGCCGTTGTCCAGCACGGAGACCGAGCCATCCGTGTGGGCCGTGACGTAGATGCTGGTGGCGTAGCCCGCCAGCGCCTCGTCGCAGGCGTTATCCACCACCTCGGCGATGATGTGGTTGGGCGATTCGAGGTTAGTGTACATGCCGGGGCGCTGGCGCACCGGCTCCAGGCCGCGCAGTACCTTGAAACTGGATTCGTTGTAAGTTGCCATTTTTTGTCCGGATTATTTAATCGCCAGATTGATTTTATCGCCTGATTAATGGGGCCTCGAAATGCCGCATTTTACCGGACTGCGCCGCAAAAACCGAAGCAGGCATAAATTATCTTTCAGATTATGCGGTTAGCATGTGCCACCAATGCTAATGCGGGAGGAAATGGGAATGTAATGATTCCGTTTCTCCAACCCACAAACCATTTGCGCGAACCGGCCAATCACTGCAAAATAGCCTCGCCGCAAACTAGGATTCCCGCCAGCATAACCGCGGGCGCAAACACGCTGCACCTGACAGGAGGATCGCATGAGCTTGATGAGCTTCATTTCGAAACAGTTCATTGACATCATTCAGTGGACTGAGGACGAGCCGGGTACCTTGGCGTACCGCTACCCGATGCAGGACATGGAAATCCAGAACGGCGGCAAGCTGGTGGTGCGCGAGACCCAGCGCGCGGCCTTCTTCAACGAAGGCAAGTTTGCCGACCAGTTCGGGGCGGGCACTTACACTCTGAATACCAAGACCCTGCCGGTGCTCACTTACCTGCAAAACTGGGACAAGCTTTTTGAGTCGCCCTTCAAGTCGGACGTATATTTTTTCAGCCAGCGCGAGCAAATTGATCAGAAATGGGGAACCACCCAGCCGATCACCATCCGCGACAAGGAGTATGGCCCGCTGCGTATCCGCGCACACGGCATTTATTCGTACAAGATCGCCGACATCGTGACTTTCTGGACCAAGCTGTGCGGCACGGCTGAACGATATACGGTGCAGGACGTGGAAGGACAAATCCGTGCGGCGGTCCTGACCTCGCTGGCGAGCTTCCTGGGCAGCAGCGATGTGGCCTTCGTGGACATGGCGGCGAACCAGGATTTGTTCTCCCAAAAGCTGTCGGAGGCCGTCAAATCCACTTTCAGTGATTTCGGGCTGGAGCTGAGAAGTTTCTACGTGCAGAGCGTTTCCCTGCCGGAGGAACTTCAGCAGCATCTCGACAAGGCTTCCTCCATGCGGCTGGTCGGCGACTTGCAAAAATATGCCCAGCTGCAGGCGGCAGACAGCATTGCCATCGCCGCGGCCAACCAGAGCGGCGCTGCTGGCGCGGGGGTGGGCATAGGCGCGGGCATTGGCCTGGGACAGATGATGGCGGGAACGATGGCCCAAGCAGCCGGAAATCAGCCTGCTGGCGCCCAGGCCGCCGCCCCGGCGGAGGATCCGTTGCAGACCTTGGAGAAGCTGGCCGACCTGCTCAAGAAGGGCATACTGACCCAGACCGAGTTCGATGCCAAGAAAACCGAACTGCTGAAAAAAATCCAGTAGCATGAAAAAGTACGGCTGCCCTTCTTGCGGGGCGGAAGTGGTTTTCGTGTCCAACCTATCCGTCTATGCGGTCTGCAAATATTGCAGCTCGATGGTGGTGCGCCACGACCTCGATGTGGAATCCATCGGCAAAATGGCGGCGCTGCCGGATGACATGAGCCCTTTCCAGATCGGCACCGAAGGCCGCTGCCAGGGGACGCACTTCACCCTCGTCGGACGCATGAAACAGGGCTGGACTGATGGCGTGTGGAATGAGTGGTTCATGGCCACGGACGATGGGCGCAAAGGATGGCTGGCCGAGGCGCAGGGGTTTTATGCCATCAATTTTGAAACCGGCCCGCCTGCGGCAGAATTCGCCCGCCGGGCAATCAGTCACCAAAATAATCAGCAGCAGGACAAAACCTTCATCGGTTCTGCGGTGACCCTCGGAGATCGCAAGTTCAAGGTCGTGGACTCAAAAAAGACCAACTGCATCGGGAGCGAGGGGGAATTGCCCTTTGCGGCCCCGCAAGGACGGCAAACCGTTTCCGTGGATCTGGTCGGCGCGAACGCCGAGTTTGGGTGCGTGGAGATCGAACCGGGGAGCGTCCGCGCTTTCATCGGGCGCTATGTGGAGTGGAAAGACCTGCACTGCACCAACGTAAGGCAATTCGATGGCTGGTGAAAAGGCAAAGACCTTCAGTTGCCCCTCCTGCGGAGGTTTGGTGACGCTGCGGGCCGCAGGCCATACGATCAGCGCAATCTGCGCGCATTGCTCCACGGTGATAGACACCGCCAACGAAAATTTCCGTATCATCAAGCAGTATCATGAGCGCAGCCTTGAAACCGACATTCCGATAGGCGCCAAGGGAATCATCGGCGGGACGAAGTGGGAGGTGATCGGCTATGTCGAAAAGAAAGACTCTTCGCTGCTGGCTTTCTGGGATGAGTACCTGCTGTTCAACCCCTATTTCGGCTTCAGCTTCCTGGTGCAATCGGACAACCACTGGAGCCTGGCGCGCGTCATCAAGCGCGACGTTCCTTTGGCAGGATCTGCCCAGCAAGTATCGTTCGACGGGGAACAATACAGCATGTTCTATCGCGGAACGTCCATCGTCCAGTACGTGAAGGGTGAATTCTATTGGCGGATACACAAGGGCGACCGTGAGGATTATGTTGATTACATCGCCCCCCCAAAGATGCTGTCAGTCGAGAAAACCAGCGACGAGATGACGCTCAGCCTGGGCGAATATTTAATTCCTGCCGAGGTCGAACAAGCTTTCGGGATCGACCTGCCGAGACGGCAGGGGATTGCGGCCAACCAGCCAAGACCTTTCGCCAATACACTGTTCAAGCTGTGGGTGGTGGCAAGTTGCGCCATGCTGGCAGCTTTTGTCATTCATGTCGGCAGCAGCGGCAGGAAGGAGACCGTAAATTATTCGACTTTCCGTATCGAGCAGGACAATGCCGCCAAATCCTTCAGCAGCCCGGTTTTCGTAATTCCCAGCCGCACGAACGTCGTGGTGCGCGGCACTGCTACGCCTTTGCGTAACAACTGGGTAGACCTGGACCTGACGCTGGTCAACGATGCTTCCAACAACGCCTACGAGGCAAGCCAGACGCTGGAATATTATTACGGCCAGGATGACGGGGAATCATGGAGCGAGGGAAACACTGAGCGCGAAACCTATTTTACATCGGTGGAACCGGGTAACTACCGGCTGGTGGTTGAGCCCGCCCCCGGCCAAACGGAGCCGGGAGGCATGGATATATCGCTGGCGGTCACGCGCAATGTGCGGGCGTGGAGCAACTTCTGGGCCGCTGTTGCCTTGATTTTTTCCTTGCCGGCCTATGCCCTAATTTATCGCCGATACTTTTAATACAGACGCTGGGAAAACAGCGACTTTCCTCCCAACTCGTTCTGGGGTCTTTCCGATGACTAAATACTATACCGCGTATTGCATTGTTCTCGTTTCCCTGCTTGGCTTTGCCAATGCCCGGGGCTACGTATTCGCCAACCTGTTTGACAGCCAGTCGTCTTCGCATCAATCTGCCAACCATTACCATAAGTAGGAGCCCATCATGGAAGATTACATAAACCTGAAATACGTCGTCAGCGCAATCATCTTTTCCGCAATAGGATTGGCCGTATTTGTCGGCGGATTTGTCGTGCTCGACCTGCTGACGCCCAGGGTCAACATCTGGAAAGAGCTGGTCGAAAAACAGAATACCGCCGTCGCCCTATTGATAGGCGCTTGCGTCATCGGAATTGCCATGATCATCTCATCGGCGATCCACGGCTAGCGGGACACGCTTAGTTGGCCTCGGTACTTCTTGCTTCTGTCGTTGTCATTGCGACATGCGGCCTGATCTATGAACTGAT
>JBGPSQ010000178.1:0-6231 GCA_041490205.1 Gallionellaceae bacterium | reverse complement strand
TCTCTCGCAGCTTGGACACGAGCGGCGAGAAATCCGAGTCGCCGCTGATGATCACGAAGGTGTCGACGTGGCCTTTCGTGTAGCAGAGGTCGAGCGCGTCCACGACGAGGCGGATGTCGGCGGAGTTCTTGCCCGACTGGCGCACATGGGGGATCTCGATCAACTCGAAGGCGGCTTCGTGCATGGTCGCCTTGAATTCCTTGTAGCGATCCCAGTCGCAATAGGCCTTCTTGACCACGATGCTGCCCTTGAGCAGCAGGCGCTCCAGCACCTTGCGGATGTCGAACTGCGCGTACTTGGCATCGCGCACGCCCAGCGCCACGTTCTCGAAATCGCAGAACAATGCCATGTTGGTGATTTCCGGTTGCCCTGCCATGGTGAACCTCCTATGACGGAACGGAACAGGTACAGCTTACACCACCTTGCGCGGATTTATCTGGGGCATAGTTGGACTTTGAGATGCTCAGTCCAACCTGCTAGCATTGCGCGCTATGCCGTCTTACCGACTGCCACGGATCGAATTAGCGCTGCAAATTTCTGCGCTTCTGAATCCGACAATGTAACCACTAACACTGGCGAATGGTATTTTACAAACTCCAGGCCAATCGCCTTATCTGGCGTGTTCCCACCAAGTTTATGTACCTTAACCCTATGGCCTCTGCCCAGATCACACTCGCCAAGGGTTCTCTCGATGCGTGCGCCAAACCCAGCAGGCGCAAGGCCACGATATTTGACAATTTTAAATATTGTGGCGCCTACCACCAATATTAGGACAGTAAAAAATAGGATTTCACCTAGGCCATGAGAGATCATGTTATCTTCGTAAAGATGACTCAATAAGCGTGGCTAGTTGCATTGCTCCCGAAGCCGGTAACGTAACTGCCGAACTCTCGTAGCTGCCTAGGCCCTTTGTGATGACCGCAAGCCCAATTGCCTTGTCGGACACGTTATCGTTTAGCTCGTACACTTTCATCTTGACGCTCCAAGTTCTTCCCCCGCATGCAACGACCTCGCCAACGGTGCGCTCGATTCGTGCGCCAAAAAAAGCGCCCCCCAAGCCGCGGTATTTGAGAATTCTAAATAACATCCAGGCGATAATTGCAGAAATGAATAATAAACCAGCGAGACCAGCATTCATGCTCTTATCCTTTTGGGACTACGTAATGCAATTGAACTAAACCACCTTCCCCGGATTCATCAGCCCCTGCGGGTCAAGCGTCTGCTTGATGGCCCGCATCAGCTCCAGCTCCAGCGCGCTCTTGTAGTGGGTGATCTCCTCGCGCTTGAGCTGACCCAGGCCGTGCTCGGCGCTGATGCTGCCGTCCAGCTTGGCCACCACACCATAAACGATATGGTTCACGTCATGCTCGTGCCGCTCGATGAACGCCGGGTTCTGCGCCGCATCTGGCATAGAGATGTTGTAATGGATGTTGCCGTCGCCGATGTGGCCGAAGGCGACGATGCGCACGCCGGGATAGGCTCGTCGCAATGCCGCACCGGCCTGGGCGAGAAAGTCCGGCACGCCGCTCACCGGCACTGCCACGTCATGCTTGATGCTGATGCCCTCTATCTTCTGTGCATCGCTGATGCTCTTGCGCAGCTTCCACCAAGACTCGGCTTGCTCGCTGTCGGTGGTGACCGTGTATTCGAGCACCCCATTCCCGAAATCCTGCAGGGCATCGGTCAGCGCGCCATCCAGCGGCAACGGCAGCACGTCAGACAATTGCGCGATGACGATCCATTCGAAATTTTCCGGAAAAGGCTTCTGCGTGCCGGGGATGTGTTTGAACACCAGTTCCAGGCAGGAGCGCGAGATGATCTCGAAGGCGCTGATGGTGTCGCCGCAGCGGGCGCGAAAATGGGCCAGCAGTTCAACGGCGGCAGCGGGATCGCGCACCGCGATGCAGGCGGTGGCCGTCGCCTGCGGGCGCGGGAACAGCTTCAGCACGGCAGCAGTGATGATGCCCAGCGTGCCTTCCGCGCCGATGAACAGGTGCTTGAGGTCGTAGCCGGTATTGTCCTTGCGCAGGCTGCGCAGGCCGTTCCAGATGCGCCCATCCGGCGGCACCACTTCCAGGCCCAGCACCAGGTCGCGCGCGGTGCCGTAGCGCAGCACGCCGATGCCGCCCGCGTTGGTGGAAAGGTTGCCGCCTATCTCGCAATGCGGGGCGATGGCAGTCAGCCCCAGGGGAAACAGGCGGTTGGCCTGTTCAGCCGCCGTATAGAGCGCAGCCAGCTTACAGCCTGCCTCCACCGTCATGGTGTAGTTGGAGGCATCCACGGAGCGCACGCGGTCCATGCGCGACAGGTTGATGACGACTTGCGGCAGATAACCTGCCTGCCCCGGCGGCGGGCCTGCCAGCGGCACCGATGCCCCGCACAGGCTGGTGTTGCCGCCCTGCGGCACCATGGCAATCTTGCGTTCGGCGCACAGTTTAATGATCGCGCTCACCTGTTGTGCGTCGTCCGGCAGCACAACGGCCAGCGACTGTCCTCCATAGCGCCCGCGCCAGTCGGTGCAATGGGGTGCGGCGGCTTCGCCCGTCAGCACGCGGTCTGTGCCCGCGATGCCGCGCAGCAAGCTTATCAGGTCGTTGGGCATGGCTACTCCCGCCCGGTCTCCCAGGCATTGCCGTACACCTTGCCGTTGCGCGACAGGATCAGCATCTGGTACATGCTGGTGACCCACATGAAGGTGGAGGCCACGCTATAGCCGAAACCGCCGATCATGGTGAACCAGGCAAAGAAAGGATCCCACTTGGTGAGCCACCAGGAAAGCACGTCAATTATCAGGAAGGCAAACGGCGTGGCGATGGCCACGAGTTTGAGCCACTTGGGTATTCCGACCGCCAGGCTGAAAATCAGCCCCATAAAGAAGAAGATGAAGCTGATGCCGAACATGTGGATATGCGAAACGCGGGTCAAGTGCTCGATGCTTGCGCCCTCGTTGATCTTGGCGGCTTTTTTCACCTCATCAAGCTTGGTGAAATCCGGGATGCCCGGCACGGTGCTGTGGCAGGGCACGCAGTTCTGCTGGAACACCTCCTTGTAATGCGGCTCCCATTCCGCCTCCGGCGCGCCGTTGCGCACCCACTTGATGATGTCCAGCCGCGCCTCGGCCGTGCCCATATCCTTCATCGAGCCGTTGAGCTTGCCCTCGATCTTGCTGCCGGAACGGTCGCCGTAGTAGCTGTACACGATGTCGTCGATGGAAAGCCCGGGCTTGCCGTCCGCCATGCCGTGGGTCAGCATGATCTGCATGCCCGCCAGCAGCAGGCCCAGGCCGACAGCAAACAGGTATCCGGCAAACAGCACCTTGAGGGGAGTGGGCAGGTTGGGCAGGTTGAGCCAGCCAAGGTTCGGGGGCAACGGTTTCATATGTTGTAATCTTAATCGCATTAAGGATGGGCGTATAATAAACCCAAACCGCCCGGCATTGCGCGCGGCAGCAGCGCCGCTGGCCATGATGATCTTCTAAAGCAACAACAAACAGGAGGAAACGCCATGAAAACCAGATTACTCGCAGGCACAATCGCGCTGGCCCTTTTTTCACTGCCGGCCTTGGCCGACAAGCCCGCCCACCCCCAAAAAGAAATCAGCTTCAAGGCCGACATCCGGCCCGTGCTGGACGACTATTGCATGAGCTGCCATGTGCCCGGCGGCAAGGGCTTTGAAAAAAGCGGCCTCGACATGCGCAGCTACCAGAGCCTGATGAAGGGCACCAAATTCGGTTCCATCATCAAGCCCGGCAACAGCTACGACAGCACGCTCATCGTGCTGGTCGAGGGCCGCGCCGATCCCTCCATCAGCATGCCGTATGGCGTGAAGGGGTCGCTGTCCAAGGACAAGATTGGGTTGCTCAGGAAGTGGATAGACCAGGGGGCGAAGGATAACTAAGTTGTTATTCCCGCGAAAGCGGGAATCCAGCGTAATTATTTGACTGGGTTCCCGCTTGCCCCCGCAAGGGGGACGCCGTGGTTGTAAGGGGCTAAAGCCCCCACAACACACGCAGCGCGGGAACGACAAAACCAGGGCGGGCTCTGCCCGCCACTGTCACAATAAAATCACACAAACTTAATCAAAAATTCGCATTGCGCGCGGAAACTGCGTGCTATGCGAAACCTGCTCATCAATTGGCGCTGGATCATTCCGTTGCTGTTGTTCAGCGCAGATGCACATGCCTGGGGCTTGTGTACGCATGTATATTTTGCGCAATTGTTACTGTGGGCGGTGCCGCTTACCGATCCCCGCTACCGTGAGGCAATAAAAAAATATCCCAAGCTGGTGCTGGCAGGCGCATGCCTGCCGGATTTGTCGCTGCTGGGCCGGCAATTCGGGGCGCCCAGGCTGGATGGCACGCATCTATGGGAACATCCGCGCGCGCAACTGGATGCGGCGGACAGCGCTGCCGAGCGCGCGATTGCACTGGGCTATGCCAGCCATTTGCTGGTTGATGTGATCGCGCACAACCATTTTGTTCCGGCGCACGAAAAAATGTGGCCGTTACCGCCGTTGGCGACCCATTATGCGGTCGAGTGGGCCATGGATAGCCATATCAGCGCACAACTCTTTACCTATCCGTCGGAACTGATGCGGGAACACTGCGACGCGCTCGCGCAATATGTGGCAAGGCATTTCAATTGCCCGGTCGGGGCGGCAAAAAATGCCTTGCTAACGCTTGCCGGAGCCGAGGCGGGATTGCGCAGGAGCGGCATTCCCAAGCTATGTTACGGGACAGCAGCCACCCTGGATGCAGGGGTGCGCCGCAGGTTTAATTATTATCTCAGCGAGACGGCAGCGCGGCTGCCGCATATCAGCCGCCTTCTTGCCGGGGAGGAGCCGCAGTGGCATGCGGAACCGGCTGCGCAGGATGCGCTCGACCGCTTGCAGTCGGTTCCAATGCTGAAACTGAGGAATCGCATCCCTCTGCCGCAGGATATATTTGCGGCAGCCTAGCACGCAGGCTGGGCTAAGCAAAGCGAAGCCCAAAAATTCAGGTTGAATGCAGGGGCTGTAAACAATTCAGCGCGCCTTCGGTGTTGACCCAAGAAATTTCAGGCGGCAGCGGGTGCGTGCTGCTCTGCATACAAGATCAGCGCACGTATGCGCCGCTTAGTCTCGCGCTTGAAGCCGAACACGACAATCGGCGTAAGCAGCCATGAAAGCCAGCGCGGCTTGGTGGTGATGTAGTAGCTGAACAAAACATGGGTGCGATTCGGCGCCAGTTCCTTGAATTGCCATCCGCCCGCAAAGCGGTCAAAGAAGCGCGGCCCCGCAACCATTTTGAAAGCCGCGACCTCAAACGGCTTGTAGGATACATACTCCGTGTCCATAGTGAGCCCATTCGATGCGGTGTAACGCAGAAGCACACCTTTCGACGGCCTGTCGGCGTTGAGCAGCGTGGCCTGCCTGGTCAGCGGGTCCCACAGCGGACGGCACGAGTAATCCTGTGTCAGCTCGAACAGGAATCTCGCGCTTGCACGTACCTCGAATTCATAGCGGATGTTCATCCGGCGCCTTGCATGAATGCCAGGACGGAAGATGCGGCTATTTGATCTTCGGCTGCTTGTCTATCTCGCGCCAGATCCTATTTTTCCACAGGAACAGCAGCAGGGTCATGAAAGCCACATACCCCAGCACGTAATACCCCATTCGCTTGCGTTCCTCGGCGCGTGGGTCGGCCGCCCAAACCAGGAATGCGCTGATCTCCCTGGCTTTGGTTGCCATCTCGGCGCGCTGCTTCTCGTCGGCGGCATCCGCCGCAGCCAGGATGTCAGGCATTTGCGTTTGCGGGAACACGGTGTTGGTCAGGTCGCCCTTGTCGGTCTTGTGGTAGCCGGTGAGATAGGCATACAGGTAGTTGCCGCCGCCCTCGCGGGCGTAGGCGATCAGACTCAGGTCGGGCGGGGTGGCGCCGCTGAATGCGGCGCGCGCCGCGTCCTCGGTCATTTGCGCTTGCAGCGCGTTGTCCAGAGGCTGGCCGTTGCGCCAGGATTCTACCTTGTCCTTGTCTATGCCCAGGTTCAGCAGGTCGCGGTACTTTATATATTTCAGGCCGTGGCAGCCCGTGCAGACCGTCGCCACGGTCTCCGCGCCGCGCTCTAGAGAGGGCAGATCTTCCGGCAGTGCGACCGATTCCAGTTTCGTCTCCGCCGCAGGGGCGGCCAGCGCCGTGCAGGCCAGCAATCCGGCCAGGGAAACATGCAGTCCAGCAAGCAAAGTTTTTTTCAT
>JBGPSQ010000177.1:0-6327 GCA_041490205.1 Gallionellaceae bacterium | reverse complement strand
GGCTATGATGTATTCAACTTCCATCGGTGAATTGACCGGGCTCTTATCAGCCCGGCGGCGGTGCTTATTTCCATGAGTTTCGTTTCCATAGAATTTGCACTTGTCGCGCTCGTATTCTTTCCCCTGTATTGGGGGCTGCGCGGCCACAAGAAGTTGCAGATTTTTTTCCTGACGGTTTCGGGATACGCATTCTTTGCCACCGGCTCGCTGGATGCGGTGTTGGTGCTCTTCGGCTTTAGCCTGTACGTCTGGCTGGCCGGGATGTGGATACACGCCGGAGCAGAAGACAGGCAACCCCGCTTGCGCATGGCGCTTGGCATCCTGATTACTGTCATGGTGCTGCTGTTCTACAAGTACTATGAATTTTTCCGGCAGGCCGCCAGCGATGCCTTGCAGGATGTCGGGATGCAGGCATTTCTGCCTATTATTGATGTCGTGGCGCCTGTCGGGATTTCGTTCTTTGTCTTTCAAGCGGTCACCTTCCTCGTTTGGCAGGGCCGGGAACAGTCCCGCAGCGTTTCCCTGGTGCAGGTGCTGCTCTACCTGGGTTTTTGGCCGACCCATTTTGCCGGACCGATATTCCGGGCGGAAGATTTTTTCAGGCAACTGGACGGCAAGGAATTCGGGGCGCCCATACAGGTGCCGCGTGCGATCTACATCATTTTGTTGGGCCTGGCCCAGAAAATGGTGTTTGCCAACTGGCTGGACGGCACTTTTGTCGAGGATGCCTTCAAGTACCCGGATACCCAGACTGCCGTCACCACCCTGGCGGCGGTGGTGGGGTATTCCTTGCAGATATTTCTGGATTTTTCGGGTTACACGCTGATCGTGACGGGGCTTGGCCTGCTGCTGGGGTTTTCACTACCTCTCAATTTCCAGCAGCCCTATATAGCCTCCAGCCTCCGGGATTTCTGGCGGCGCTGGCACATTTCGCTTTCCTTGTTCATTCGTGACTACATCTATATCCCGTTGGGGGGCAACCGAAAAGGATATGCCCGCGCGCAAACCAACCTGATGGTTGCCATGCTGATTTCGGGGTTGTGGCATGGGGCGAACTTCACCTTCCTGTTTTGGGGCTTCCTGCACGGAGCGGGTGTAGTTTGCCAGAATATATTTGAAAAGCTGTTCGGCAAGAATGTGTTGCCCGGTTTGATTTCCCATGTGTTGACCCTGTGCTATGTGGGCTTCGCCTGGGTGTTTTTCCGTGCCGATTCCAGGGAGTCGGCTTGGTTGCTGATCGGCGGTCTCAGGAGAGGCATGGGGGAATTCACTCCGCAGCATGCATACCTGCTGGCGTTCTGCGCGGTGTTTTACATTTGCAGCAGGCATAGCGAAGCCATCGAGCGCGGCGTGGTGGACATGATCGATCGTAACCGTGGCTTGAGATTATCGTTCGCGGCCGCGTGTGTGGTTTTTCTCATTATCCTGTTCGGCCCAAGCGGCGTGCCAGGGTTCATTTATTACCGGTTCTAGAATGCAAAAGCACGAACCCGAAGAAACGACGGAAGGCGCTTGGGTGAAACGCCCGGGGCTGGGTTTTTATTTGCTGCTGGTATCCGTGTTGTCGTTCAACATGCTGCTGTGGCTGGACTCGTTCGACCGTTACCTGAGCAGCCGTTATCACTTCTATTTGTCCCAGCACATGCCAGACGCCGCCTATGGCCCTTCGCGAGCGCTGCAGCAGGTGCTGAATCCCGAAGACAAGACTGTACAAATCGCATCCGGCGATGGCCATAAAGCCCCGCCCAGGAAACCGGCGATGGCGCGGCTGCCGCAATCCGCCAGCCAGGTTCAGCCTGCCTCGGCCGTGGCCATAGCCAGCCAGGTACAGCCCGCCTCGGTTGTGGTTGCCTCTGCCAGCCAGGTACAGCCTGCTTCGGCGGTGGCGGCAAACGGCCGGCAAGTGGCCATGCAAGCCCCACCCAAGATATTGTTTGCCGGTGATTCGATGATGCAGGGAGTCGCCCCGCTCGTGATTTCGCATATGCGCAAGGAATTTCCCGGCGGACTGTTTGTCGATGTAAGCAGGCAAAGCACCGGCCTGACTGTGAATCGGTATTTTGACTGGCCCGCCAAGATCAAGGATGAAACCATCAAGCAGGACATCAACACGGTTGTCATTTTCCTGGGGCCAAACGACCCATGGGATATTTACGAGGGGAAAAAGCGCTACGCATTTCCTTCGGATAACTGGGAAAAGAAATACCGCGACAGGGTGGACGAGGTGCTGGATTTTGCAATATCGCGCGGGATGCGCATCATCTGGATCGGGTTGCCCGTGATGCGCGAGGAAAGGATACTGCTCGGCGCCAAAATCGAAAACAAGATATTCCAGGAAGAAACGCAGAAATACAAGTTTGAGTACCTGTCTACCGAGGATCTCCTTGGCACCCTCGATGAGCCATACAAGAAATACATTACCGATCCCAAGAAGGGAAAGCTGATCGTACGGGCTGACGACGGCATACATTTTACGCCCCTGGGCTTGCGCATCATAAGCGCGCGCGTGGAAGAATTTATCAGGAAGCAGGCAAAGTTGTGACTATAGGCGTTAACGGGCATAAGCCCATCTGGCCCAGATTCGGGCACGTTGTTTTTTTATTGACCATCGCACTGTGTTCCCAAGGCGCAATTGCTCAGGAGGTGGATGTCCCAGCCGGTCCGTCACCGGGGGAGTTGCAATGTCCTCCGCACAAACACCACAACAAGCACAAACGGCATAAGCACAATGAAGAGACCCTGGAGCCCCCGGGCACAGAGGAACTGGCCGACCTGCCCGTGCAAAACGAACTCCAGCCGCAAGAGGTCGCACTGGATGGACGCGGCCCGGCAGATGCATCGCATCCCTATTCGATAGCGATATGGGGGGACAGCCACATCGCCTCCAATTATTTCGCCGAAGAAATGATGCGTGCCCTCGGTTTTGCGCAAGACAAGGTGCAATCCACTTTCATCCCGCCGGACATGGATCGTCCCGGCGTGCGCCTGCCGATACGCAAGCATTGCCAGGACGAGGGCTGGAACTTTGAATACGCCTATGTCTCCAGGCAGGTCAACGGCGCATTCACCAAGGGATTGGTAAACCTCAAAAGCCATGTTCCCGGCAGCTACCTGTGGGTGGATTTCCGCACGCATTCGCTGGTTCCCAATCTGCGCGCCCTGGATATATTGTTTGCCCCACCGGCTCCGGGTCAAAAAGTCCTCATAGGGCTCATCGTGGATGATGGTGCGGAACAAATGGTCGAGTTGGAGCAAGGAGGGCGGGGAATCGTCCATCTCCGCGCCGAACAGCCTATATCCACCGTCAAGCTGCGGCTGGTAGAGGGCACCGTGGTCTTGCAGGGATTTGTCCCGCAGTACGTTGAAAAGCCAGCCGTGTACCTGGACAACTTTGGCATTCCCGGCGCCACGATGCACGGATGGAAAACACTGGATGCCGGATACCTCAAGGAACGGGGCAATGACGTCCCATACAACCTGGTCATCATCGAATATGGCACCAATGAAGGCAACGACCGCAGCCTGGATCTCAGCAAGTACAAGTCAGACCTGCAGGCCAGCCTGGAAAACATGCGCCGGGCCTACCCCGGGGCATCCTGCGTCCTCATCGGCCCACCGGATCGCGGGGTGCTGGTGAAGCGCAGGCGCGGGAAAAAGTACAGGAATGTCAAACCCGCCAAGGTCAACATCCTGAAATATTCCCGGATACATCAGCAAATAGGCGACATCCAGCATGCCGTTGGCGAGGAATATTCCTGCGCCTATTGGAGCTGGCAAGACGCCATGGGCGGCCCCGGAAGCGCATACCGCTGGATGCACCACTCACCGGTGTTGATGGGGAGGGACATCACTCACATGACCGTTTCCGGACTCCAGATCAGCGCGCGAAGATTCACCGAGGACGCCAAGCTGTCAAAATACCTGCACAACGGGGAGTAGAGGGGTAATGTTGCGCACCGCCAGGGCTAACCGGGGCTATTTGAGTATGGTTACCTTGTCTCCGGCCCTGATGTGCTCGAACAGGAAATCCATGTCCTCGTTGTTCAAGGCGATGCAGCCCCAAGTCCAGTCCGACCGCGCGCCGCCGCCATGGATATAGATGGCGCCGCCCATTGGGGTGTTCTGCGGCGGCGTCCGGTGCAGCCGGTTTGCCTTTTCGATAGCCGCATATTCGCCTTTGGAAAGCAGCTTGGCGCGCAGTCCTTCCCTGGCGTCGTCAAGATTGGGGTAGCTGAGGCCAAGCGAAAGATGGAAGTTGCTCTTGGGGTTCTTGTGCGTGATGAAGTAAACGCCTTCCGGGGTCTTGCCGTCGCCTTGTTTCAGTTTTGGCCCGGATGGCGTGAAGCCCAGGCTGACGGGGAACTCGCGCGCACCACTTCCATCAATGTAAGTGAGACTGCGTTTTTCCTTGTGGATGAGCAATTCGCCGGCGTCAGCGTGGTGGGCGGCCAGCAGGCAAAAAGACAGGGCGGAAATGAAAGTGGCGAAATGCCGGACCATCGGCTTACTCTCCCGGAAAATTTTCGGATATGAACCGTAGGGGATAATAATACTGTTGGGCGCTAATGTCTCGCAATGCCCCGCTTTTGTTGCACGCGGCAAACATTGGTATTATTCCTGCTTTCCGGGGAAACAGCCTGCTAACATATCAACATGAAACTGGCCATCGCACAAATCAATTGCACGCTCGGCGACCTGCACGGCAATGCGGCGAAAATTCTCGACTATGCCGCGCGCGCGCGGCAGCAGGGGGCCGCGCTGCTGCTGACCCCCGAACTGGGGCTGTGCGGCTATTCCCCTGAGGATCTGTTGCTGCGCGACGGCTTTTACGTGGCTTGCGGCAATGCCCTGCAAGAGTTGGCACGGCAGGTGCACGGCATCGCCGTGGTGGTGGGGCACCCGATCGAAGAAGGGGGCAAGCACTACAATGCCGCCTCGGTGCTGAAAGACGGCCAGGTCATCGCCAGCTACCGCAAGCACGACCTGCCCAACGACAGCGTGTTCGATGAGGCCCGTTATTTCAAGCCGGGAGATGCGCCCTGCGTATTCGAGCTGGAAGGGATCAAATTCGGCATCAATATCTGCGCCGACATATGGGAAAAGGGCGCTGCGGCCAAGGCGCGGGATGCGGGGGCGCAAGTGCTGCTGGTGCCGAATGCATCGCCCTATCATATCGACAAGCACCTCACGCGCTACAGCGTGGCGCGCGACCGCATCGCCGAAAGCGGCCTGGCGCTGGTGTATGGCAACATGGTGGGCGGGCAGGATGAGCTTGTGTTCGACGGTGGCTCGTTCGTGATGGATGCGCAGGGCAAATTGACGCATGCTTTCCCTGCCTTCGAGGAAGGCGTGTGGATGGTGGAATTACGCGACGGCCAGCCGGTTCCGGGCGAAATGGCCGCACAGCCCAGCCAGGAGGAAATCATCTATCGCGCACTGTGCCTAGGCGTGAAGGATTACATCGGAAAGAACAACTTCCCCGGCGTGCTGCTCGGCCTTTCCGGCGGCATCGATTCCGCGTTGACGCTGGCGGTGGCGGTGGACGCGCTGGGTGCCGACAAGGTGCGCGCGGTGATGATGCCTTCGCCCTACACCGCTCAGATCAGCCTGGACGACGCGCAGGAGATGGCGAAAATCCTCGGTGTGCGCTACGACGTGCTGGACATCAAGCCCGCTTTCGATGCCTATCTTGCGACCCTCGCCAAGCAGTTCGAGGGATTGGCGCTGGATGCCACCGAGGAAAACATCCAGGCGCGCATCCGCGGCAACCTGCTGATGGCGCTTTCCAACAAGACCGGCGCGCTGGTGCTGACCACCGGCAACAAATCGGAAATGACCGTGGGCTATTGCACACTGTATGGCGACATGGCGGGCGGGTTCGCGTTGCTCAAGGATGTCAGCAAGACCTGGGTGTACCGCCTGTCGCGTTACCGCAATGGGCTGGGCAAAGTGATCCCGGAGCGCATCATCACGCGCGCACCCAGCGCCGAACTGCGTCCCAACCAGACCGACCAGGACAGCCTGCCGCCATATGACGTGCTGGACGGCATCATGGCCTGTTACGTGGAAAACAACCAGTCCATCCCCGAGATCGTGGCGCAGGGTTATGCCGAAACCGATGTCCGGCGCGTGGTGAAACTTATCCGCATCGCCGAATACAAGCGCCGCCAGTCGCCGGTGGGCGTACGCATCACGGGGCGCGGCTTTGGCAAGGATTGGCGCTATCCCATTACCGCGCGCTACCAGGATGACTTTTAAACATAGCGACATAAATCTACTGCGCGAACCGCCATCGGGGTCGCGCGGTGCTCGGCATCCTTATGTACT
>JBGPSQ010000176.1:0-6413 GCA_041490205.1 Gallionellaceae bacterium | reverse complement strand
TCTTCTCGAAGAAGCGCGGCCAGCCGATGCGCTCGATCCAGTCGGCCATGCGCTCCCAAGGGCGGGCATCTTCCTTGTAGGTGTAGAGGATCTTCTTCACCACTTCGCCCGCCTCGATCCAGCGCGGCGGATTGTTCGGAAGGCCGGAGGCGACCATCTTCATGAAGGTCGGCTTGCCGCGCGCGTTGGAATTCTTGCCGCCGACCCAGATTGCCAGCTTGGAGAATTCCGGGTCGTTGATCTGCATGGGCGGGCAGGGAGGGTAGCAGGCGCCGCAGCATACGCACTTGGCTTCATCCACTTCCAGAGAGGGCTTGCCGTTGACCATGGCCGGGCGGATCGCCGCCACCGGGCAGCGTGCTACCACCGCCGGGCGTTCGCACACGTTGGCCACCAGATCGTGGTTGATCTTGGGCGGCTTGGTGTGCTGCACGATGATGGCAAGGTCGGCCTGGCCGCCGCAGTTGATCTCGCAGCAGGAGGTGGAAAGGTGCACACGGTTGGGCATCTGTTCGTGCTTGAATTCCTCGATCAGTTCGTCCATCAGCGACTTCACCACGCCGGAGGCATCGGTGCCCGGAATGTCGCAGTGCAGCCAGCCCTGGGTGTGGGCGATCATGGAGATCGAGTTGCCGGTACCGCCGACCGGGAAGCCGTTCTTTTCCAGCTCTGCGATCAACGGGGCGACCTTGGCGAAATCCGACACCATGAACTCGATGTTGGAGCGGATGGTGAAGCGCACGTGGCCTTCGGCGAACTTGTCGGCGATGTCGCACAGCTTGCGGATGGTGTACACGTCCATCTGGCGCTGGGTGCCGGCGCGCACTGACCATACTTCGTCTCCGCTGTGGGAGACGTGGTGCAGCACGCCGGGACGCGGACGGTCGTGATATTTCCAGTTTCCGTAGTTCTTGGCGAGCTTGGGGTGCAGGTACGGCTTATTGTCCGGAACCCCGCTCTCGGTTGGACGGCGCATTTGCGGTTGACTCATGTTCTGTCTCCTGATTTAAGCGGATTTTTTCTTGGCGTTGATCTTCGCGACCTCTTCATCCCAGCCGTCGGTGCGGACATAGGGATTCATGCGCGGCGTGCTGACCATGTTCGGGTCAACGTCAATTTCCATTGCTTCCAGGAAGTTAACCAGGCCGATGCGCTCGATCATCTCGCCGGTACGCTCGTGCTCCAGCGCGTTCTCGGCGAAGAAATCGATGATCTTCTGCGCCAGCTCGACGATTTGCTCGTAGTCTTCGTCCTTCTCCAGTTTCATGAACGGCACCACCACGGTGCCCATCAGGTCGCCGATCTTCAGGGTGCGCTTGCCGCCGACCAGGATGGTCGCGCCCTTGTCCTTGCCGGGCGCCAGTGCGCCGGTCATCACGTTGATGCAGTGCATGCAGCGCACGCAATCCTTGTTGTCCACTTCCAGGGCCTGCGCGTCGTTCAGCTTCACGCTGCTGATGTGGGCATCCTTACGCACGTCCTTGATCTCCTTGATCTGGAGCGCCTTGGTCGGGCAGCGCGTCACCACGTCGTTGACCAGTTCGTTCATGCCGTGCTTGGCGAACCATTTCTTGCCCAGCGCGTCGTCGGTGCGCATGTTGTCGCGCCAGGTGCCGATCACCGACATGTCCGCGCGCTGGATGGAGTTCATGCAGTCGTTGGGGCAGCCGGAGAACTTGAACTTGAATTTGTAGGGCAGTGAAGGGCGGTGGATGTCGTCGGTGAAGGTGTTGAGCACCATGCGATGTGCTTTGGCTTCATCGAAACAGCTCTGCTCGCAGCGCGCCGCGCCCACACAGGACATCGAAGTGCGCACTGCGGGACCCGCGCCGCCGAGGTCGAAGCCCAGCGCATTGATCTCGTCGAAGGCTTTCTGCACGTTTTCGGTGGTTGCGCCCTGGAACATGATGTCGCCGGATTGGCCGTGAAAGGCAATCAGTCCGGAGCCGTGTTTTTCCCAGACGTCGCAGAATTTGCGCAGGATGTCGGTGTTGTAGTGCATGCCGGGCGGGGGCATCACGCGCAGGGTGTGGAATTCGGCGGCATCTTTGTAGATGGGCTCGCCTTTGTCGTTTTTCAGTTCGGTGAAGCGCGGGATCACGCCGCCGCCATAGCCGAATACCCCGACCGTACCGCCTTTCCAGTACCCCTTCTTGGTCTGGTAGGAGGTTTCAAGCTGGCCGAGCAGGTCAACCATCTGATCCTTGTCCTTTGCCAGGCGCTTCAGCCCGGTGACAAAACTGGGCCAAGGCCCGGACTCAAGTTGGTCGAGATTCGGTGTGTCATGAGGCTTCTTGGCCATGGGTCTTCCTTTCGTTTTTCCCAGCCTGTCTGCTGGCGTGCGTTTCATGTTTCCCGGTTCTACCGGGGTTCCTCCGCCAAATCTACCGGGGGTTTCCATTTGCCTGGTGTTTCCATTAGCATGGGGTTTCCGGGTAATTCAGCAAATCCTGATTTTCGGCAATGTTGACGCATCTTCCGTATATGTTAAATAACCCAAATGGGGGGTGTGGGCTATCCTGTAGTGTTATGCTTTTTCCCCCTGTAGAGGCTATAGACGAAGGCCCCCCATAACGGCATAAAGCTACTGCGCGAAAAACAGGGGCAGCGGAGTGGTGAAGCCAGAGGAGCAGCGAATCAATGACACAAATTACCGAACTGGAAAAATTCAATGTGCCGCTCGGAGGCCAGCTAGTGGAGCTGCAGGAAATCATCCATGCGGAAGGCGCCATGCCCATGTTGCGCATCCGCATCCGCGAGGGAAAGCGTTTCACCATTTTCGACATGGATCCGCTGACGGCAAAAGGCCTGGCCGGGGCGATGTTGCGATGGAGCGGGGCGCAGCAGGCCTGAATCGCAAATGAAAGCAATGACGGATGTTGTTTTTGCCATCTCCGGGCGCACCCTGCCAGCGGATCACGCTTTCGCGCTGTGGCGCGAAGTGACGCGCGTTCTGCCGTGGCTGGAAGCTGAAAAATCTGCCGGGATTTTGCCCCTGCGCGCACCGGAACATGGCGACGATTTGCTGCTGTCCCGGCGGGCCAGGCTGGTGTTGCGCATACCCGCGGATTTTCTGGAGCAGGCCCGGCAATTGTCCGGACAGGTGCTGGATGTAGGAGGCCATACGCTTGCGGTGGAAGAGGCCAGGGAGCGCCCGTTGCAGCCCAGCCCGACCTTGCACGCGCAACTGGTGGCGAGCAGCGCCCCGGAGGAGGAATTTCTCGCCGTAATGGCCGCTGAAATGCAGGAATCGGGAATAGCGGGCAAGCTGATCTGCGGCAAGCGCCATGCGCTGCCTGGCAGCGCCGGAAAAATCACGGGTTACAGCCTCGTGGTGCACGAGCTGAAGCCGCAGGATGCGCTGCGCCTGCAATGGAGCGGCTTGGGCGGCGAGCGTCATTTTGGGTGCGGTATATTCATTCCATACAAGGTGATTGCCAATCTTGATGGATAGTTCCCGGGACGAACAGGCCGGGTAATGAAACCCACAGTATTTGAAATGCTTGAATGGAGGTTCATATGTCATATGTTGTTGAGGGTGCAGAACTGGAAGCCGATGCCGATGGCTATTTGCTGGAGCCGGACTACCGCGACGAGACCGTGCGCGTCATTGCGGCTGCCGAGAATGTGGAATTGACGGATGCGCACTGGCAGGTCATCAATTACATGCGCGACCAGTTCCGTGAACATGGGCATACCCCGAATTTTCGTAACTTGCTGAAGGATGTTCAGGGATTTTTGCCTGAAGCGGACAGCAAATCGCTGTATGATTTGTTTCCAATAGGCCCTGCCAAGCAGGCCGCGAAAATTGCGGGGTTGCCACAGCCATATGGAAAAGGCGGCTATTAACCGATAGGGAAATTTGAAAATGAACGCACAAACTTTACATGCCAATGTGGTGCTGGACCTGAAGGGACTGACCTGCCCCGGGCCTTTGCTGGGTGCGAAAAACGTCGTGGATGAGCTTTCCCCGGGGCAGGTGCTGCTGTTGCTGTCGGACTGTCCCGGCACGCAGGACGACCTGTTTGCCTGGACCAAGCAGACCGGCAACCAGGTCATGAAAATCGAGAAGCTGGCCGAAGGCGGTAATGGCTACTACATCCAGAAAGGCAAGGGCAGCCTGCACAAGGTGAATGTGCTGCTGGACATCCGCAATGTGGTCTGTCCCGGCCCTATCGTGGAGGCCAAAAAACTGCTGAATGGCATGAACTCCGGCGAGATTCTGAAACTGGTCAGTAATTGCCCAGGCATCAGCACCGATATTTCCGGCTGGGCAACGGCGACAGGGATGCAGTTGCTGGACTCCGTTGAGGTTTCGTCTGGGGAGTTTGAATTCTACATCCGCAAAGGATAGGCCCCGGGAATTTCGGATGCGCGTCAAAAACCACTGGTTCCGGGCTGGCCGGGACAAATCTCCGCAAGAACTTGCGGGTGCTGCGGCCTTCATCATCTGGCGTATCGGGCAGAATGCGCTCAAACACATGCGTAGCGCCGATTTTGATATTGCCGTCGGCGCGCAATATTTTGCCTTTCTCTCCGAGTTCCTGATCTTTTTGGTGCAACTGGCGGATCGCATTGCTTATCGCCATTGGGGCGGGGAAGAGCGCGTGGCGTTCACCACCGCGCTGGCAAATCGTGTGGGCGAGAATCTTGCCGAAAATCAGGCATCCCTGATGGGCGGTGAGCTCCGTGCGCTCAAAAAAGATTTCATCACGCGGCTCAACCTGCGCGCGGATGAGTACGCGCATTTCGAATACGAAAAAGATGGAGAGAATTTCTCCTTCATCCGCAGCCTCGGGCTGTTCATGCAGGAGGTGGTGGATGAGCACGACCGGCAGTGGGTGACCGACCAGATCATGGCCTCCGAAGCGCCGGAAGCAATCGCCACGCTGGAGCGGGCGATGCGCGGCCTGCTCGAACTGGAACCCAGTCGCCTCGCCGGGCGTGGCGATGCGGGAGGCGAGTGAGGCGATGACGGCAGCAATAAAGTCCACCGCGCACCCGGCAAACCCGTTCGATCTGGAAGACCGGGACGCTTATCGGCGCTGGCGCGACTGGAAGCTGGCAAGTGCGTCGAATTCGATTGGCGAGCTCATCGTGGAAGTGCGTGACCCGCGCGCCTTGAACACACTTGAGCGAGAGGCGCTGCTGGAGCGCATCGTGCGCTGCAACATGGCCATCTATGCCAGCGCACCGCATGAAGAAGATACTACCCTGCCGCGCGAGTTGGGGCGGCAGTTCGGATTGGTGGAACTAGATGCAAACTGGCTGGCAGGGGAAGATGGCATTTCGGAAATCAGGGTCTGCGAGGGCGGGGCGCGCCAGTCATTCATTTCCTATACAGACCGCCCGATCAAGTGGCATACCGACGGCTACTACAACCCGCCCGGGCGCCTCATCCGCGCAATGGTGCTGCATTGCGTGCGTAGCGCCGCAACCGGCGGCGAGAACCATTTGATGGACCATGAGCTTGCCTACCTGCTCCTGCGCGACGAAAATCCGGACCATATCCGCGCGTTGATGCTGCCTGATGCCATGCTCATTCCTGAACGCACCGATGAGCAAGGCATCGCGCGCACGGCGCAGGCGGGCCCGGTGTTTTCGCTGGATGGGAGCGGAAATTTGCACATGCGCTACACCGCGCGCACCCGTAGCATTGCCTGGAAACAGGATGCAGAGGTTCAGGCGGCAGTAGCCGCTCTAGAGAAATTGCTGGCGGATACCGCGTCTCCTTGCATTTTTCAGACACGCCTTGAACCCGGCATGGGGCTGCTTTGCAATAACGTCCTGCACGACCGCGCCGCCTTCACCGATGACCCCGCCCACCCGCGCCTGCTGTATCGGGCGCGTTATCTCGATCGCATCTTGGGCCGGGCAGGATAAAAAAGGCCCGCCAAAGGCGGGCCAGGGGGATGCTGCTGTCGTTGGTATTATTGTTTGTGCTTACCACCCGTAGGAAACGCCGAGCGAGTCCTCAGAACTTGTAGCGCAAAGAAACTTCGAGGGTCTTCTGGGAGTGGGTCGTCGTGTTGGTTCCGCCAAAGCTGGCAACGTCAACTATCTTCGTGACTTGTGGTGTGATCACCCCTGCGGCTTCAACTGCCAATGCCTTGGAGATGTCATAGCCGCCGCCCAAAGTGTAGGAATTCGTCACGATGGCCGGGAAGAACATATTGTTAAAGAAGTTAACAGCTGCATTTTTATACGCCACGGAACCGGGCATGCCACCAGTTGATGCCGGGAGTGTGCCAATCGGGTCGTTTGCGTGGTTGTAGCCCAAACCGAGCCAGTAACCATTGGCCGAATACTTGGCTCCGACAGCAATGACCGTCTGATCCTTCCACGCGAAGTCCTTGTATCCGGAAGCACTACCCCACTGGATCAACTTATAATCAGCGGTCAGCGTGAGGCTG
>JBGPSQ010000175.1:0-6420 GCA_041490205.1 Gallionellaceae bacterium | reverse complement strand
GCCCGGATACGCGGAATACCGAGCGCCCGGCGGGAAGCTGGCGCAATAAGGCGGGGTTGGCGGCAAGCGCGTCCCCTGCCGGCAACATCGCGGTGAACAGCCCTGCCGCCAAATATTGCAGGAAATGCCTGCGCTGCATCTCGTCCGGTTCGTGACCGTGATTGCATTTCGTGTGGGTGCAGATCATGTATATCTCCGAGTGAGGATGGTTGTAGTTTTTGAATTTCACCTAGCCGAAGGTGAAGGCAAATGCCTCCCCGCCACCATCCAGAAATTCGATGCGGAACGAATGCACTCCAATCTTCCCGCTTTGCCGGATGAGCTGGTACAGGCGCTGCTCACGGATAATACCATTGCCTTGCGCATCAATATCCACGCCGTGATCCGCGCCGGGCACAGCCCCGTCCAGAGTGACCCTGAAGCGCACCGGTTCGCCGTTGCGTGATGCAAGCACCAAGTGCAGGTCACGCCCCTGAAAGCGATAACTGATCGCCCCGCCCGCCATTTGCACGGTGGCGGATTCTGCCGAAACCTGCCACTGCCCGCTCAGCGCCCACTGGTTCAGATCCAGCTTACGCGGCGTGCTGTATCGCGCCGCCACATCGTGCACGATGGTTTCCGGCGATGCCAGGTTTTGCTGGCGCGCATATCCCACGTAGGTTTCCGGCGAGCGCTCCATGTCCGCAGCGGCAGCCATGGCGCCTGTTCCCGACACTTGCACTGTTTCCTCACCCATGGCCAGCACGCCCGGGTGCGCTTCCTTGAGCAAGGCGCGGATCATCTGTTCTGTTTCCTCATATGCGCCTTCGCCAAAGTGTTCATCGCGGATATTTCCGTTGGCGTCTATCAGGTAATGCGCGGGCCAATAGCGGTTGTTGAATGCATTCCAGATGGCATATTGATTATCCATCGCCACCGGGTAGGTGATGCCCAGATCGCGCACTGCCTGCTCGACATTGTGCTGGTCTTTTTCAAAGGCGAATTCCGGGGAGTGCACGCCTATGATGACCAGACCGGACGCACGATATTTTTCGTCCCATGCCTTGATATAGGGCAAGGTGCGCAAACAGTTGATGCAGGAGTAGGTCCAGAAATCCACCAGCACCACCTTGCCGCGCAGCATTTCCCTGGTCAGGGGCGGTGAGTTCAGCCATTGTGTCGCCCCGCTTATCGGCGGCATTTCGTCTGCTTCTGACCCCGGGGACGTTTCTGACTGATCTTTGAGCTTTCCGATCAACTGTTGCTCGGTGGAGGCTGTATTCAAGAAGGTGAACTGTGACAGGAAGCGCGTATCCCATCCCAGCGCGATGACCACCACGCCCGCCACCACCGCCATGCCCAGGACACGGCGCAACCATTCTTCCGCGCCGAGGCTGCGCTTCATCAAGGCGAAAACCCGCCCGCCTGCCAGCAGGGCTACTGCCAGCGAGGTGGCAGCACCCAGGGCGAATACCATCAGCAACATCGCGCTGTAGAGATTTGCGCCATTCAGCGCAGCCCCCGCCAATATCAGCCCAAGAATCGGCCCCGCGCAAGGCGCCCATAAAAATCCGATGGCCACGCCCAGCAACAGCGTTCCCTTGACGCTGTGCTGCCGGTCAGCGCGTTGCTGCAAGCGCTCGCCCAAGTTGACGAAGGGGCGCATCAGGCGTTCGGACAAGGCGGGGGAAATCAGCGCCAACCCCATCAGCAGCAATATCAGCATGGCCGCATATCGCCCATATTGGTTCACCTCAACCAGCCAAGCCCCGCCCACTGCCGCAAAGCTGGCCAGCAGTGTGAATGTCGCCGCCATGCCAAGCAGAATGGGCAATCCGCTGCGGCGGAAGGATTGGTCTGATCTCGCGAATATGAAGGGCAACACCGGCAGCACGCACGGGCTGAAAATAGTAAGCAAGCCGCCCAGGTACGCCAGGATAAATATGAGCATGATGCGTTATCCTTTGTCAGGTACGAATCGCAGCGCCACGCCATTGTTGCAGTAGCGCAGCCCGGTGGGTTGGGGGCCGTCATCGAACACATGGCCGTGGTGACCGCCGCATCGTGCGCAATGGTATTCGGTTCTCGGAAAGACCAGCTTGAAATCGGTCCTGGTCTCGACGTGTCCGGGCAGTACGTCGTAGAAACTGGGCCAGCCGGTTCCGCTGTCGAATTTATACTTTGACGGGAATAGCTCCAATCCGCAGGCGACGCATGCGTACATGCCGCTGCGCTTTTCGTGGTTTAGCGGACTGGTAAAAGGATGCTCGGTGCCCTCCTCGCGCAGGATGTCATATTGCTCGGGCGTGAGCAGTTTTTTCCACTCGGCGTCGGTCTTGCTGACTTTTTCGATGCGTTCAGCCGCGAACGCAGGCAGCTCAAACCGCGGCAACAGCATGACGCCCGCCCCACTTAGCGCCAGCTTGATAAATGTTCTTCTGTTCATGATGTTCGCTCCTTATCTGTTGATTCGAACATGGAAGCGAAAAGGTTACATCCGGCCAAGCCGCGAAATTTTGTTCATATGAGCCTCGTTTCTATGAAAAAATGGCATCATTACCGTGTGTGCCGTATGGAAGACAAAACCCACGGAACAATTTTGCGCCCCGTGCATGAATTGATTCGTAAAGAACGCGAAAAAATTAGTTACTAGCAATGGAAGAAATCACAGGCATGGAAGAACTCATGCGCCGTTCGCTGGGCGGAGACAAGCGCGCCTATGCCGAGTTGCTGCGGGAAACCGCGCGCTTTTTGCGGCCTTTTCTGTCCAAGCGCTTAAGCTTTGACAGCGAGGTGGAGGACTTGTTGCAGGAAATCCTGATCTCCATCCACAAAGCGCGCCACACCTACGACGGCAAACGCCCCTACAAGCCGTGGGTATATGCCATTGCCAAGTTCCGCCTGCAGGATTACCTGCGTATGCACTATGCGGACCATTTGCGGCATGCCGAGGAATTATCCGGGTTGGAAGAAAATTTGCAGGACGATGTAACCGAATCCGGCATCAGCTACGAATCCATAAGCGCGGAGGTGGAAAAGCTGCCCGAAAAGCAGGCAACCATCCTGCAGCTGATGCATCAGGAAGGCTATACCGCGAAGGAGGTAGCGGCAAAAATGGGCATGAACGAATCGGCGGTAAAAGTGGCCGCGCACCGCGCCTACAAGGTACTGAGACAGAAACTGGAAAGATGATGATGGACTTCGAGAAGCTGGTTGCAGAACTGGCGGATAACGCCGCACCGGTAAAGGCCGCGCCGCACCCATACCTGTTGAGCCTGAAGTGGATGGGCGCCGCCGCAGTTTACCTGGTTGTGTCGCTGGCCGTTTCCGGCTTGCGTCCCGATCTGGCACATGCCCTTGCACAGCCTTTGTTTATCGCCGAGATTGTCGGGCTACTGCTGATTTTCGCCGCCACTTCGCTGAGCGCGGCACTGCTGGCCTTTCCCGACTTGCACCAGAAGCACCGCCTGGCCTTTGCACCCGCCTGGATGTTTGCCTTGTTTGTTCTGGTGATGTTATTTGCCTGGCGTGCCGATAGCCCGCCCGCACCGCTGCCGGTGCACAGCTTCGAATGCACGCTCAGCATCATCCTATTTTCGTTGCTCCCGGCGGCCTGGACGTTCTACACCATGCGCAGGTACGCCAGCACTAATTATTACTGGGCAGGCAGCATTGCGCTGCTTTCCGCATTCAGTATCGGAGCGCTTTGGATTAGGCTGCACGAGGTGAACGATTCCATCCTGCATGTCGTCGAATGGCACTACCTTCCAATGATTGCAGCAGGCGCGCTAGGTGTCTGGCTGGGCAAGGTGCTATTGAAGTGGTGACGCCCCGTTTTAGCCCTTTGCCTGAATACCGTTTCAGTTCTTTGCCAACGTAGCGGACACGCCGCTTCCGGCGAGTTTGCCCCTCGATTGCTGTCAGCCCAGCGTCGGGTAATCGGTATATCCCTTGGGTCCGGGTGTATAAAACGTGCTCATATCCGGCGCATTCACCGCAGCGCCTTGTTTCCAGCGCTCGACCAGGTCGGGATTGGCGAGGAATGGTTTCCCCACAGCGATGAGATCTGCCTTGTGGGCGGTCAAGTCGGCCTCCGCACGCGCGGCATCATAACCGCCGGAGAGGATCAGCTTGCCCTTGAAGGTGTTGCGGAACATTTTCTTGATGGAGTCGGGCACTTGCGGCGCACCCATGGCCGAATGATCCACCAGGTGGATGTACAGCAGGCCGCGCGCATTGAGTTGCGCTGCCAGATAGGTGTAATCGGCCTCGATGGCGTCATACAGCGGCATGTCGTTGAACACGCCGTATGGCGACAGGCGTATGCCGACCTTATTCTTGCCGATCGAGGTGATTGCGGCTTCGACAACCTCTAGCACGAAGCGCGCGCGGTTTTCTATCGGACCGCCGTAATGATCCGCGCGAGCATTCGAGTTCGGCCGGATGAACTGCTCAAGCAAATATCCGTTTGCGCCGTGCAGCTCGATGCCGTCGAATCCGGCCGCCACTGCATTCCTCGCGGCACTTGCGAATTCCTCTATCGTTGCCTTGATGTCGAATTCCGTCATGGGCTCGGGCGTGGCATTTGATTTCATGCCCCCGGCATCGGTATACATATCCCCCTTGGCCGCAACTCCAGACGGCCCCAGCACACGTGCGCCTGCCGGCAAATTGAGCGGGTGGGCGATGCGCCCGCAATGCATGAGCTGGATGAATATTTTCGCCCCCTTGTTATGGACCGCATTGGTGATGCGCCTCCATCCGGCGACCTGTTCAGGAGAATATATGCCCGGTATACGCGCATAACCCAATCCGCTTGGCGAAGGAGACGTGCCTTCGGTAACGATGAGCCCGGCGGTCGCACGTTGAGCGTAATACTCCATCATCAGTTCGTTCGGGATATTGCCGGTGGCACGACTGCGCGTCATCGGCGCCATGACCAAGTGGTTTTGCAGCGTAAGCCCGCCAAGTGTTGCCTTCGAAAAAAGCTGATGCATGGTAGTCCCTCCCACAATTTTTTCTGCCCTGCCAGGCCATCATTTGCAACAAGCTGGATCGCCAGAAAACAATATACAACAAATCACTTGCTTGCGCCCCAAGGTCAGGGCAATGCGCGAATCACATCAGAATAACGTCATATTGCTCCTGGGTGTACAACGTCTCCACTTGCAACGAAACCGGTTTACCGATGAAGTCCGAGGTTTGCGCGAGGCTTTGCGATTCCTCGTCCAGGAACAGGTCTATCACCTGTTGCGAAGCGAGGATGCGGTACTCGCGCGCGTTGAACTGGCGCGCTTCGCGCACGATTTCGCGCAGGATTTCATAGCACACGCTCTGCGCGGTCTTCACTTCACCGCGCCCCTGGCAAGTGGGGCAGGGTTCGCACAGCACATGCGCCAGGCTTTCGCGCGTGCGTTTACGCGTCATCTCGATCAGCCCAAGCGGGGAAAAATCATTTACCGAAATACGCGTATGATCGCGCGCCAGGGCTTTCTTGAACTCCTCCAGCACCGCGTTGCGGTGTTCCGGATTGTCCATGTCTATGAAATCGCAGATGATGATGCCGCCAAGGTTGCGCAGCCGCAGTTGGCGTGCGATGACTTGCGCGGCCTCCAGGTTGGTCTTGAAAATGGTGTCGTCGAAATTGCGCCCGCCCGTGAAGCCGCCGGTATTGACGTCCACCGTAGTCAGCGCCTCGGTCTGGTCCATGATGAGATAGCCGCCCGATTTCAGGTCAACGCGGCGCGAGAGCGCCCTTTCGATCTCGGCCTCCACGCCGTACAGGTCGAACAGCGGACGGTCACCCGCATAGTGATTCAGGCGCGACTCCACCCCGGCGATGTAGTCGCGGGCGAATCCGAGCATACTTTGGTACGACTCGCGCGAGTCCACCAGGATGCGTGTGGTTTCCTCGCTGACGAAGTCGCGCAACACGCGCAAGGTTATATTGAGCTCATGGTATAGCGGAGAAGGAGCGGCGATGGTTTTTGTCTGCTCTTGCAAGTGCGCCCACAACTTGTCGAGGTAGGTGATGTCGGCATGAAATTCGTTGTCCGAGGCGGTTTCCGCCAGGGTGCGTATGATGTATCCGCCACGATGGCCTTCTGGCAACAGGCGCTGCAACTGATCGCGCAGCTGGTCGCGGCTGGCTTCGCTTTCGATGCGCTGCGACACCCCGATGTGCGATTCCTGCGGCAAATAGACCAGCAGCCGTCCGGCGATACTGATCTGGGTGGACAGACGCGCCCCTTTGCTGCCGATCGGATCCTTGATGACCTGCACCATCAGGGACTGGCCCTCGGACAGGATTTTTTCTATCGGCTTGATGGCGTCGCCGTTGTGGCGTTCCTCCCAGATGTCTGCCACATGCAGGAAGGCGGAGCGTTCATGGCCGATATCGATAAAGGCGGACTGCATGCCGGGCAACACCCGCTTCACCCG
>JBGPSQ010000174.1:0-6439 GCA_041490205.1 Gallionellaceae bacterium | reverse complement strand
CTGTCATCCATCGCCACCCAAGCTATTCGTCTTCGCGGGAACGCCACATGTGTAGGTGCGAATTCATTCGCACGCTTTACTGATCAGGTGCGAATGAATTCGCACCTACCTGAAGACGTGAACTGCCAGAATACAGATTAATCGCCGATCACAAAGGTGCCCACTTCCTTTTTCCCGCCCGCAGCGGGGGTGTAAGTCAAGGTATCGCCTTTCCTGCCGAGTTCGCCATCCGGCACGATGATCTTGACCCATTTTTCGCGTAACGATGTTTTCTGGAGGTTGTCTATCAGCACCGATGCCTTCTTTGCCTCCGCGGTGACTGACTTTGGCGTGAGCACACGCACGTTGCCTTTCTCGACTTCTTTCGGGGCTGGCGATTCGCTCAGGGCGCTATCGATCAGGGCTGCGGCATCGGACACATCGACATGCTTTTCTCCGGCGCTGCTGACCGAGACAAGCACGTTGCCCCTGGTGAAGGTAACGGCTGCCGGTACATCGGCCTCCGCGCTCCTTCCGGCGAAAACGACATCGCCCAGTTGTGCCAGGTGCTTGGTTCCCGCCGGAATATCCGGCCGCATGGATTCCATGAGATGCCCGTGCAGGCTCTCCTGGGCCTGTTTCCAGCTATGGCGCTCGGTGATGTCAACCCGGATCATCTCGTGTTCGGGGTCGGTCTTGCTCTGCCAGAGATAGGCTTTCTCGGTAATGTCGCTGCCTTCCTGCATGGTCACCACTTTGAGCAGCTTCCAGCCCTTGAGCTCGGTGCCGAGCATGCGGTAGTTGTGGTTGTACACCTGGCGTCCGCGCGTGGTTCGTGCGGCCCATTCCTTGACATCATATTGCGTATTCATTCTGGCTCTCCTTGTGAGAAGGCGTGATTGTCACGCGATGGGGGCACGCGATGGGGTCACGCGATGGGCCTGCGCTGACGGGTGCCGGGCTGCGGCTGGCAGTTGGCGCAGCCGCCCGCGTTCGGCGGGGACAGGCGCAGACGGTAATTCATCGTCGTGCAGTCGCCGAAAAGCATGTTGATGGGCAACAGCCACGAATGCGGCGGGGCGGTGGGGTTGCTGTCCCCATCCACCATGAGGCAGCCGTCGAACAGGTTGTCGTTTGCGGTACATGCCCCCTTCCAGGGAATCTCATGGTAATTGAAACCGCTCCATAGCGGCCATCCGTTGGGATACAGCGCGGGCGAATAACCGATGGCGAGTATCGGGTTCAAATTGAAGCTCCACCCCATCCGGCTTTGCCAGAGTTCGCACCCGAGCAGGTTGGAGAGCGTGGATACGGTATTGGCGCTATCTGTGCAGTTTACCTTCTGGCCCAGGCCCGGCCCGCCGTTGAGCCGGTCTATCATCTGGCTCAGCATGTAGGTGCCGCCTCCGTACCAGGTCGCGCCGCTGACGTCATCGTATTTCACCTTGCCGCAGTTGTAATAGCTCTGCGTGATGCGGGCAGCCGCATCATCCTGCGTGGTGGCGCCTGCGGCCCAGCCGCAGGCAATCTCCAGCGCGCTGACCCACGGCGTTTCGGCGACCCACGGCGCGGTCGGCTTGGCGAGCACCAGGTACAGGCGATGCTTGGTCGAGCCGATGGGGACGACCCTGGCAGGGCCCGGGCTCTTGTGCGCGTACCAGTCCAGCGTGACATCGGGTTTGCCCACGCTGCCGGGCAGCGGCCACATGAAGTCAAAATCAATCGCGTTGCTCAGGCCGGAAGGATTGAATACCGGCGTCACGGTCTTGCGTCGCACGCCGCCCAGATTGCCGGTCGCGCCGATGTCGTAAGCACCGGGGACGTAACCGGCCAGCTTCTTGAGCACGACCTTGATGCGCGGCAAGGCGCCTGCCACATAGCCAGCCGGGCCGTTGCGCACGCCCTTGACATACTCCGGCACGGGCACCGCCGCGCCGCCCGCATGATCCTTCAGCGCAAGCGCCGCGCTCTTGGGGTAATTGAATTGAACGCTGTATATCTCGAAAGTCGGCTTGGGCAGCTTGAGGGGCAAACACCCCAGCATGCAAATGACTTCCAGGTTACGGTCGGTGGTGACATATATCTGGGAGTCGTCGTGATTCGGGGCAACGCCGGAAGGGCGCCATGCGAGGCCGTTCGCCACCGTCGTTACGGTGGCGGGAGAGGTGCCGGGATCGATCCGCACCAAGCTGTTGGCGGGGTCGCGCTGCACGCAGAAAATGCCCTTCGCGCTCTTGTCCCAGGCGAGGAAGAACGGAGAAACGAGATTGCTGCACAGCGGCTTGTGTTTGCCGGTGGTCAAGTCCACGCGGGTCAGCGACTTCTTGTCCTGCTCGGTCACATAGGCAAAGTGCTGCGCCGCATCAACGACGATGCCCACCGGATGGCCCAGGCCGGTCGCAATCGTCGTGACTATCTTGGTGCTGACATCTATACGCAGGAGCTGGCCGGAATCGTAACAAACGGTATAGAGGAGACGCTTGCCGCCCTGTACCTTCAAGTCCAGTTGCTGCGGCGCGCCTTTGACAGTCGCGACGGTTGTCGTTTTCCCGCTCGGCAAGACGCACAAGATGGCGCCGGTGCGCTCGGAAACGAAGAACTCATTTGCCTTCCAGTCGGCCTCCACATCCTGCGGAAAGCTGAGGCCCGTTTTTATCGTCGTCACATTCCCGGTGGCGACATCGACCTTGGAGAGGTATCCGACCGACCACTCGACGTAATAAGCCGTCTTGCCGTCCGGAGACAGCTCGATTCCGACCCCCGCCGCCAACCCCAAAACCACATCATTGATTTGCATGAACTCGTCCCCTTTACGTCTTGAACGTACTTTGTTGACTCGACTTCACTGCTTCTTACGGACAGTTCGCCTGGCGCAACGGCGTGGGCAGGTGTCCTTATGCTTCCCCGCGCCAGTGCAATGTCAGGCGAATAATGGTGCGCCCCGGTGGCGCATGCATCGGTTTAGCCAATAGGCATACCGGGCAATTTACTTGTAAAAACTCACGCAGGATTCTGCGCTTGAATTGTTTTAAAGACAATACGCCAAAAGGCATAAAAATTTTGGCGTGTTGCAATCGTCAATCCGGTCGCCAGCCGAAGCTTTGTTTTTGCGGCGGGAGTATTCTCGGATGCGTGATATTGATATACGGGCGGGGCACAACACTCTCCTGTAGGTGCGAATTCATTCGCACGTTTGATTGGATCATGTGCGAATGAATTCGCACCTACCAATCAGGCAGCGAGCAGTAATATAGATACGGGGAATGAAATGAACCGCACTGGTCGACCGCGAACGATGCGCTTCGTGTCTCAGCGCATCCTGCCGAGCTTACCAGTCAAATCTGCTGATCTTCATTGTGGTTCCTGCGGGAGTGTTTTACCTGCTGTCCAATTACCATCGATTCAGGAAGGCATATCACGCATACTGGTCCCTCCAGGAGCTTGGGGGGTGAACCCCTTGCGGGCGGTTTGCCCGCCCTGCGCCTGCTGGCCCGGCAGGACGAGTCATTGATACGTGCTGGACAGTAGTTTTACCCGGTCATGTTTGATTACGCATGCCTGCTCCCCCATGGATGAAGGATCAGGCAACATCACCGTCCATACGCCGGGGTGATCCTTGTCTTCAAGCTGGGCCTTGAGCCAGTTCTCATGGCCGGATTGCGTGAACCTGGCTTCCAGTTCTTTATACGGCATCCCTGGGGTAACGCCTTCGCAAAAATTGACGGTCTGTTTATGAGTCCACCACATGATCGCAGCGGTTAAAGCGATCAAGATCAATACCGTTCCGACAACCATTCCAAACACTTTCATCATTTGCGCCTTGTGTGATGTCCTGTCATTCCATCATGGTGGGCAACGCTGCCCTTTTTGCCCACTCTACGCCTGTTACCGGGCTTCGCGCGCTTATCCGTTGACGACGATGCTTCCATGAGTCTCCGCCTTGTGATTCGGAAGATGCCTGTCCATCCACTCCTTGAACAGGGCAAGGCGGTCTGGCGTGGGCGGGGTGCTCCAGGTGCTCTGCCTCAAAAACGTCCACACATACTCTTTCAGGAAACCCGCTTTGCGTATCTCTGTCAGGTCATCGAAGTAGGGGCTGCTGACTGATTTGTCTTTTTCTTTTAACTCCGTGTATATTTGCACGGCACTGTCCCTGGCCTTCAACTCCTCCTCGAAACGAGGGGTGATCGTGCCCTTTTGTCCCTTGTACAAGCCCTGGTGCTTGTCTATATATACGGCACGCGCCATGATATAGCCGAGCCAGACGGGGGCCGCGTTCTGATCCCGCATCGTCGCCGGATCAAGCACTATTTGCACATCCCTGTCATCGCCCGCGGCCGCTACCTCTACCGAAGGCAGGATGGCAAGCATGGGAAACAGGATAGAAAACGCCAACGCTCTAAGGTGCATGTTCGATCTACTTTGATGTGGCTGCCGGATTAATCGGCTGAGTATCGTAACACGGCAGCAGGGGCACTCTGCCCACCCTACATCAGCTACCCCTGCTGCTCCAGCGCACCCACCCCCGCCGCCGCGATCTGCCCGTCCTGCACCGAGCGCACGCCGCTGATTCCCAGGCCGCCGATGACCACGTTTTCGCGCAGCAGCGGAACCCCGCCCTCGGCAGGAATTACGCCGGGCAGGGCGAGGTGTATCAGGCGTCCGCTCAGCACGGCGTCTTCCGATGCCTTGGTGGGGCGCTGGAAGGCGGTGGCGGCGCGGGCCTTCATGATTGCGGTTTCCACGCTGCCGAATTGGGTGTCGTGGGTGCGCTGCAGGTAGAGCAGGTGGCCGCCGTCGTCCACCACGGCGATCACCACTTTCCATTCATTCTTCAGGGCTTCGGCCTGGGCGGCTGCGGCCACGCGCTTGGCGTCTTCCAGGGTGAGGATGGGTTTGCTTGCCATGGTGTCAATCTCCTAGTTTGGCGAATACCTGGTCGCGTATCGCTTCCACGCTGCCCACGCCGGGTATGCGCACATATTTGGGCGCGTTGGCTTCTCCGCCCTTGGCCCAGTTGGAATAATAGTCCACCAGCGCCTTGGTCTGGGTGTGGTAGACGGTAAGGCGTTTCTTTACGGTTTCCTCGGTGTCGTCCGGGCGCTGCACCAGGTCTTCGCCGGTCGCGTCGTCCTTGCCTGCCACCTTGGGCGGGTTGAAGGCGACATGGTAGGTGCGGCCCGAGCCTGGGTGCACGCGGCGGCCGCTCATGCGCTTGATGATTTCATCGTCGGCCACGTCTATTTCCACCACGTAATCCAGCAAGACGCCGACTGCCTTCATCGCCTCGGCCTGCGGGATGGTGCGCGGAAAGCCGTCGAATAAAAAGCCCTTGGCGCAATCGGCCTCCTTGATGCGTTCCTTCACCAGGTTGATGATGATGTCGTCCGGCACCAGGTCGCCCGCGTCCATCAGCTTCTTCGCGGCCAGGCCCAGCGGCGTGCCCGCCTTGGCGGCGGCGCGCAGCATGTCGCCGGTGGAGATTTGCGGGATGCCGTATTTCTCCTTGATGTAGTTGGCTTGGGTGCCTTTACCGGCGCCGGGTGCGCCGAGCAGTATGAGTCGCATGTCTATATTCCTTGGTTGATGAGTGCTTCAAAAGTTTTTCTGGCGGCGACAAGGTCGGCCTCGGTATCCACGCCTGCGGGCGGGGCATGTTCCGTAACGGTAACGCCTATTTTGTAGCCGTGCCACAGCGCGCGCAACTGCTCCAGCGCCTCGGCCTGCTCGATGGCGGCGGGAGCCAGCTTGCCGTAGGCGCGCAAAAAGCTCACGCGGTAGGCGTAGATGCCGATGTGGCGGAGGACGGGCATGTTTTCCGGCAGGGGTTCGTTTTTCGCAAATGCATCCCTTGGCCAGGGAATCGGTGCGCGGCTGAAATACATGGCGTTGCCGTCCTTGTCCAACACGGCCTTGACGATGTTGGGGTTGCGCATCGCGGCCTCGTCGTGGATGGGGTGGCAGGCGGTGGCTATGCTGCATTCCGGGTGGTCGTGCAAATGCTGCGCCACGGCGCGGATGAGGTCGGGCGGGATCAGCGGCTCGTCGCCCTGCACGTTGACCACTATCGTGTCGTCCGTCCAGCCGTGCTGCTCCACCACCTCGGCGATGCGGTCGGTGCCGCTCTGGTGGTGGGCATGGGTGAGGCATGCCTTGAAGCCGTGCTCGTGCGCGGCGGCGATGATGGGCTGGTGGTCGGTGGCGATCCATATCTGCTGCGCGCCGCTCTTGCCCGCCTGTTCGGCCACGCGGATGACCATGGGCTTGCCCGCGATGGGCAACAGCGGCTTGCCCGGCAAGCGGGTGGAGGCGAAGCGGGCGGGGATGACGACGTGGAAGTTCAGCATGGCGTAGTTCCCTTATTCATGTTTGCAGCCGTGAATGGCACGGATCGAACGGACAACACCTGTAGGTGCGAATTCATTCGCACATATTTCCCGGGAGCGTGTGCGAATGAATT
>JBGPSQ010000173.1:0-6444 GCA_041490205.1 Gallionellaceae bacterium | reverse complement strand
GGTGAGCTATGCGCCCTTGGTCACGGAGCAGCGCAAGAAAGCGCATGTCGCCGCTATGCGCGGGGACGGGCTGGATGGTTACGCCCTCTGGCCGGAAGGCGCACGCGGCCAGTTTGCGCCCGTCGCTTATATCGCGCCACTCACGGCGCTCAACCGGCGTGTACTGGGCTTCGATAATTTCAGCAGTCCGCAGCGCCGCGCCACTCTGGAACAGGCACGCGAGCTGGATCGGGCGATCGTCTCGGAAAAACTCTCTCTGGTGCAGGACGAGGGCGCGCCATCACAGCCTGGATGCTTGATGTTCCTGCCGGTATACAAGACAGGCGCCGCGCATAATACGCCAGAGGCGCGCCGGTCCAATATAACGGGCTGGCTCGCAGTATCTTTTCGAATGAATGAGCTGATTGCGGGATTGATTGCCGGAGATGCGAACGATCTGGATATAAAAGTCTATGACGGCAGCGATCCCTCCGAACAGTCGCTGCTGTTCGATTCGGGCCGCGAGGGCCGGGTCGGACAAGCTGTGTCGCCCCTATTCAAGACCGACATGCAGGTTGAGGTTGCCGGGCGCACCTGGCGGATAGCGGCACGCTCCCTGCCTGCATTCGAGGCGGGGGTGGACAAATCGAAAGCGCGCCTGACCGCACTCTCTGCCCTGCTGTTAAGCATCGTGGCGTCATGGGGCATTGCGGTGCTGGTGCGTGATCGCGTACGCGCCATGAAACTGGCGGAAGGAGCCAGCAGCGAGTTGCGGCGAAACAAGGAATTTCAGGCCGCCCTGCAGGAAAGCGAGCAGCGCTGGAAGCTGGCGCTGGAGGCTGCTGGTCATGGGGTGTGGGATTGGGACTTGCACTCGGATGAGGTAACCTGCTCGGAACTTTCCAAACAGATGCGCGGCTACACTGCGGATAACTATCCTTACCGGTTTTTCAAGGATTGGGAGAAGGGGGTGCACCCCGAAGATCTGCCGCAGATTACGGTTGCCGTGCAAGAGCATTTCGAAGGAAAAACTCCCACTTTCAGCCTGGAATATCGCGCATTGTGCGAGAACGGCAGCTGGAAATGGTTTATCACGCGTGGCATGGTGGTGGAGCGCGACGAACAGGGCAGGCCGCTGCGCATGCTGGGCACTCATACCGACATCAGCGACCGCAAGGCGGCCGAGACGGCCCTGCGGTTAAGCGAAGCGAAAATGCAGGCCATCATTGACCACGCGCCAGTGGGGATATGGCTGGTTGGCGTGGATGGCCGCTACCATTTCCTGAATAAAACATTTTGTGATTCTGTAGGGGTTCCTGAGCGGGATTTTCTTGAATCCAGGCACCTCGGCGATGTTCTGGGGGCGGAAGCGGCGGCAACCTGCATCCAGTCCGACCGCGAAGCGCTGGCACTGGATGAGCCGCATATCTCATATGAGACGCTGACCTTTGTCGATGGCAAGGAGCACCAGTTGGAAGTCAGGAAAGCCAGGCTCCAGGATCATCTAGGGGAGACCATCGGTGTCCTCGGCATTTCAGTGGATGTCACCGAGCAATACGAGCGCGAAGAGGCATTGCGCGAAAGCGAAGAGCGGTATCGCGGGATATTCAATAATTCAAGTTACTTCATCTATACGCTTGATACTGCAAGCAGGATGACCTTTGTGCCCCCCGTCATTGAAAAGGTGACGGGATATACCGTGGCGGAGCTCATCGGCGAGCATATTGGCAAGATACTCACGCCGGACAGCCTGGCAAAAGCGCAGAAGATGACGGCGGCGAAACTCGAGGGGAAGTTTGCAGTAACGCAATATGAACTGGAGATAGTCCGCAAGGATGGGAGCGTAATCCCGATCGAGGTCAACACCAGCCTGATATACAGGCTGGGCAAGGTGGTAGGCGTGCAAGGGGTGGGCCGTGATATTAGCGAGCGCCACGAGTACGCGCAATCCCTGCGCGAAAACGAGGAGAAATACCGCGGTTTATTCGAAAGCGCCGGGGATTTCGCCTACAGCACCGACCTTGAAGGAAATTTTTCCGCCATCAGTGAAACATTGCTGGAGGCAACGGGATACAGGCGCGGTGAACTGACATCCATCACCCAGATATTGTCGCAGGAACAATTGTCACTGGCGCGAAAAATGACCGCCATGAAATTGGCCGGTGATAAACAGGCAACGCGCTATGAACTGGAACTGATCGCCAGGAATGGGCGTGCCATTCCGATCGAAATAGTCAGTACGCTGGTGTTCAGGGACAAGAAGCCTGTGGGCGTCCAGGGAATCGGGCGCGAGATTGCCGAACGCAAGCGTGCAGAAGAGCTGTTGCGGCGCAGCGAGCGCAAATACCGGGAATTGATGGAGCAGGCCGCTGAGGCGATTTTTGTTACTGACCGTGAATGGAGGCGTTGCGAGGATGTGAATCAGGCGGCTTGCGACCTGCTCGGCTATACGCGCGAGGAAATGCTGAAGCTGGATGTCGGCGAAATTTTTCATCCTGACCATGTGATGGGCGGGTCAGCCAAACCGGGCGCGGAGAAAAACGGCAGGGTCAGTTACACAAGGCGCCGCTTCCGCCGCAAGGACGGGAGCTATATACCGGTGGAATTGAGTTCGCGCATGTTGCCAGATGGCAGCTTGCAGGCACTCGCGCGCGACATCTCGCAATGGATCGAACGGGAATCCGCCCTGAAGGAGGCCAATATCAAGGTGGAATCGGCCAGCCGCGCCAAGAGCGAATTTCTCGCCAACATGAGCCACGAGATACGCACCCCAATGAACAGCGTCATCGGAATGGCGCGTCTGGCGTTGTCCAGGGAGACAGATGTCCGGCAGATCGGCTACCTGGAAAAAATCCTGATGTCGGGTGAACATCTGCTGGGCATTATTGATGACATTCTCGATTTTTCCAAGATCGAGGCAGGGAAGATGCAGATAGAAAGCACTGATTTCGATCTGCGCGGCGTCATGGACAACATTGCGAGCCTGATGGTGGACAAGGCCGCCGCCAAGGGGCTGGACTTCGTGATGGAAGTTGACCCTTCCCTGCCCGGCCAAATGCGGGGCGATCCGCTAAGGCTCAGGCAAGTCATGCTGAACTTTGCCGACAATGCCATCAAGTTCACATCGCGCGGCAGGGTGAAGGTCAGCGCGAAAAAAGTGAACGAAGGGGAGGGGGGGTGCTCCGTACTGTTTGAGGTGAGCGACACCGGCATCGGCATGAGCCCTGTGGAAATGGCCATGCTGTTCCGGCCTTTCCAGCAAACCGATGGATCCATCACCCGAAAATACGGCGGGACCGGGCTTGGCCTTTCCATCAGCAAGCGGCTGGTGGAATTGATGGGTGGCGAAACAGGGGTGGAGAGCGAACCGGGGAAAGGCAGCAAATTCTGGTTCCGGGTGTGCCTGGATGAAGGGCGCCAGGATGATGGTTCCAGGGTGGAGTTGGTGGTTGACCGGCGCGATGTGCAGGCTGCCATCCGCAATGCGCGCATCCTGCTGGCCGAAAATAACGTCTTCAACCAGCAAGTTGCGCGCGAGTTTCTGGAGATTGCAGGCTGCGTGGTGCAAGTGGCCAATAATGGCGCAGAGGCGCTGGAATGGTTACGTAAAGAGCATTTTGACTGCGTACTGATGGACGTGCAGATGCCGCTGGTAGATGGCCTGGAAGCGACCCGCCAGATACGATCCAGCCAGCTTTTCGCTGCCTTGCCGGTGATAGCGGTAACGGCCAACGCGCTGGTGGAGGAGCAGCGGCGATGCATGGATGCGGGCATGAACGACTTCATCACCAAGCCGCTGAGACCGGAAACGCTCTACGCAGTGCTGGCAAAATGGCTATCCCGGCAGGAGCTTCCCCTTTCAGTGCCGGAACGCAGGAAAGCATCCGAGGGAATACTTTCCAATAGCGCGGTTCTTGATCTGACAGTGCTGGCGGAGCTGGTGGGAGACAACCGCGAAAAAATGCGGGAGATGGCGTACAGGTTCATGGATTGCACCCGGGAGGACATGAATCTGGTTCGGGAGGCGCTGGAACAGAAAAATTTGTCTCAGATCAAAGAGATGGCGCATCACATCAAGGCGCCTGCCGCAATGGTGGGGGCTGCGGGCTTTGCCGACCTGTGCCGCGAACTGGAAGGCGACCACAATGACCTGGAAAAAATGAGGGCGTTGGTGGGCCGGATGTTTGTAATGCTGGCGGAAATCGAAGTGGCGATCACGGCGCAGTTTTCCTGATAGCCTGTCATGCAGAGCGACATAAATCTATCGCGCGACCCCGATGCCGGTTCGCGCAGCAGATTGTGTCGCTACGTTAGTTGGTATGGGGCAACGTGCGTGCAATAACCCACGCGCTAACTTTGCGTGCGCCAGCGCGGCGCAGGGCCAGCGCCAGTTCATTCAACGAAGCTCCGCTGGTCATCACATCGTCAACCATGGCGACATGCCGGCCCTCGAAATTTTCTGCGCACCGGAAGGCCTTGCGCATGTTTTTTCCGCGTTCCTTCCATTTCAGGGAAGTTTGCGGTGGCGTATCGCGCACGCGCTGGCAGGCATGCGGCAGCAGGGGAATGTCCAGGCGGGTAGCGGCGCGCTTGGCCAGTTCAAGCGACTGGTTATGGCCGCGCTCTATGAGGCGGGTTGGGTGCAGCGGCATCGGCACGAGACAGTCTGGCCGTATCGCAACGCGAGTGACGAGCTTGTCCGCGAGGTCGTTGGCCAGGTGCAATTGGCCGCTGAACTTGAGCGCCTGCACCAGCCTGTCCAGCGGGAAACCATAGGCGAATGCGGCAACGGTGCGGTCGAACAGCGGCTGTTTCCTCAGGCATTGCCCGCATGTGGCGCCGTCAAGCGTGGGCAGGGCGCAAACCGGGCAATGCGCGCCATGCAAATGAGGCAGCGCCGCATCGCACGCCGAACACCATGCGCCGTGGCGGCTCATTGCGCCGCACAACAGGCATGGCTGGGCGGGTAGTGCCTGCGCAAGTTTTGCGCAGATGTTCAATATTGGTCGTGTTAAAATTGACACCTTAAGCCATCCCCGCCCAAACCATATGCAAACACAGACTATACATTTTACTCGCCCGGTTCAACCGGAAGCCGGGGTGCGCTGGAGCGTCGCCGAAATAGAGGCGCTGTTCAAACTGCCGTTCGCAGACCTGATCTTTCGCGCGCAAGAGGTGCATCGCGAGCATTTCGACCCCAATGCGGTGCAGCTATCCACGCTGCTGTCCATCAAGACCGGCGGCTGTTCCGAGGATTGCGGCTACTGCCCGCAGTCAGCATTTCACCAGGCAGGGGTGGAAAACCGCAAAATGCTCGATGTGGCGGAAGTGGTGAAGGCCGCCCGGGCCGCGCAGGCTGCCGGTGCCGGGCGCTTTTGCATGGGCGCGGCATGGCGCGAGCCGAGCGACGAGGATATGCAAAGCGTGGTTGAAATGGTCAAGGCCGTGCGCGATCTCGGCATGGAAACCTGTGCCACGCTGGGCATGTTGCGCGAAGAGCACGTGGTGCAACTGTGTGAGGCGGGCCTGGATTATTACAATCACAATCTCGACACGGCGCCGGAATTCTACGGCAAGGTCATCAGCACGCGCGATTACCAGGATCGGCTGGACACGCTTGCACTCGTGCGCCGCGCAGGCATCAACGTATGCAGCGGCGGCATTGTCGGCATGGGAGAGTCCCTGACGCAACGGGCCGGGCTGATCGCGCAACTGGCGAACATGGAGCCTTATCCCGAGAGCGTGCCGATCAACAACCTGGTCAAGGTCGAGGGCACGCCGCTGGAACATGCGGAAGAGCTCGATCCGCTCGATTTCGTGCGTACCATCGCGGTGGCGCGCATCACCATGCCGAAGGCGCGCGTGCGCCTTTCAGCCGGACGGCAGCAAATGAGCGATGCCATACAGGCACTGTGCTTCCTGGCGGGAGCCAATTCGATATTCTATGGCGACCAGTTGCTGACCACCGGCAACCCGGATGTGGAACGCGACCGCGCACTGCTCGACAAGCTGGGTATGTATCCATTTTCTGAAAAACATTAACCACGGAGGCACAGAGACACAGAGAAAAAGCACGAGAACCCACCCCAAGACAGGCCAAAATTTTCTGGTCCTTTGGTTTGGCCTTCTCTGTGTCTCTGTGTCTCTGTGGTGAGATTTGCCTTTTTCAGAATTACAACGCGAACTCGATGAACGCACAGCGCAAGGATTGCTGCGGCAGCGGCGCACGCTCGATAGCCCGCAATCGCTGCATTGCGTGGTGGACGGCAAGCACTATCTCGCTTTTTGCAGCAACGACTACCTGGGCTTGGCCCATCATCCGCAACTAATCGCCGCATTGCGGCGGGGCGCGCAGCAGTGGGGTGTGGGAGCAGGGGCGGCGCACTTGGTCAACGGGCATTTCGCTCCGCACCAGCAGCTTGAACAGGAACTCGCGGCATTTGCCGGCAAGCCCGCAGCTTTGCT
>JBGPSQ010000172.1:0-6468 GCA_041490205.1 Gallionellaceae bacterium | reverse complement strand
TGCGCGTCGTAGGCCGCCAGGGCAGACCAGTGCCCGCCGCCGACCTGCCCGAATGTTCCGCGAAAATAATTGGCCAGCACGAACTGCCCATCATCGCCCAGCGCCTTTTGCAGCAGGGTGCGCAGGCTCTCGTCTGTGAACGTGTCGCCCGCGAATGACTGGGTTTTGACACCGTGGCGGGCCAGCGTTTCTGCCATTTCCTCGCGCGTCATGCCCTGGGCCAGTACTGTCTGCGCATTGATGATCTTGCTGACCTCGGGCGTGAAGAAGTTGCTCTGCGTGAAGTAGGCATAAGGCGCATAGGCGGGATCGACCGGCTTCTTGATCGGCAGGGCGTTGAGCACCGTGACGGCGCTGGCCACGCCGCAATAGCTCTGGGTCTGCTGCACGGCAAAATTCGGAATGAGCTGCCAGTAATCCGCGTCGGCGGGGATGCGGGCGCGCAGCACCCGGCCTTCGGGCGTATCCCAATAAACGACCTTGGGCGCTTCTTCCGCGATGGCCGGGAGTGCAGCCAGGGAGGCAAGCAAGATAAACAACAGCATTTTCTTCATGACAGACCTCACTTGAAATCCCCCCATAGGGTTTGCAGCGCGGCAATGCCCGCCATCGCCGCCGTCTCGGTGCGCAAAACGCGCTTGCCCATGCGGATCGGGGTAAATCCGGCGAGATGCGCCATTTTGATTTCGTCTTCGCTGAGTCCGCCTTCCGGCCCGATCAGCAAGATGACGCTGCCCTGCGGCGGCGCCTGCTTGTGCAGCGGCGTGGAGCCTTCCGGTTGCAGCACGAATTTGGCGGCGGCGCTGCCGCGCACTTCTGCCAGCCATGCGCCGAAATCCAGCGGGATGCCTATTTGCGGCAGGGTGTTCCGCCCGCATTGCTCGCAAGCGGAGATGGCCACGCTGCGCCAGTGCGCCAGCCGCTTTTCGGCGCGCTCGCTTGAAAGCTTCGCCACGCTGCGCTGCGTTTGCACCGGCTGGATTTCGGCGGCGCCGAGCTCGGTGGCCTTCTGCACCACCCAGTCCATTTTTTCGCTGCCGCACATCGCCTGCGCCAGAATGATGCGCAACGGCGCTTCGGTGTCATCCATGCAGGTCTGCAATTCGTGCAGCAGCACGCGCTTGCCGTTGATCTCGCCGATCTTGCCATCCAGCGCGCGCCCGGCCCCGTCGAACACCTGCACCGGGTCGTTCACGCGCAGGCGCAAAACGCGATGGGCATGATGCGCCGCGTCTGGCGGCAATTCGAAGGCGCTGCCGGAGGGCAGCGGAGGCGGGCAATAAAAGCGCGGTAGGGCCATGTCCGGGCTGGGCGGTTCGTTGAGTGGATACCGGCGTGATAATATAACGACATTCGGTTTTTTGTCAGGAACAATCATGGTCAGCTTACAACCGCCGATTTGCGATTTCGGCTGGATGGCCCGGAATTTCGACCTGCCGGGCGTGGACGGCAAGCGCCATGCCCTGGAAAGCGCGCGCGGCAAAAACGGACTTTTGGTCATGTTCATTTGCAATCATTGCCCGTACGTGAAATCCATCCGCGAGCGCATCATCCGCGACACCCAGGAATTGCAGCAATACGGCATCAACAGCATCGCCATCATGTCGAATGACCCGGCCGACTACCCGGAGGATTCGTTCGATAACATGAAAAAGGTTGCGCAGGAGTACGGATTTCCCTTCCCCTATGTGCTGGATGAGACGCAGCGGGTTGCCAAGGACTACGGCGCAGTATGCACCCCGGACTTTTTCGGCTTCAACGGCAAGCTGGAATTGCAGTATCGCGGAAGGCTCGATGCGTCGCGCAAGGAAACCGCGCCGGATGCGCCGCGCGACTTGTTCAACGCCATGGTGCTGGTGGCGCAGACCGGGCAGGGGCCGCGCGAACAGGTTGCCAGCATGGGTTGCTCCATCAAGTGGAAAGACGAAACCTGACCCAAAGCAGGGCCGGGCAGGCCGGGGAAAGCGGCCCGGCACCGGCCTCGGAAAATCATTTCGCATTTTCCCGTAAAATGCGGTAGCATCAAAGCCTTAAGGTTTTGCCCGCAGCGCCGGGGGCTGATAACATATAATTCTAAGGGGGCGTTTTAAAGTGAGTGACGGTCTGCCGCTATCGGGAATCAAGGTAGTGCTCATTGACGACAGCAATACCATCCGCCGCAGCGGCGAAATTTTCCTGTCGCAAGCAGGGTGCCAGGTAGTACTGGCCGAGGATGGGTTCGAAGGTCTGTCCAGGGTGGTAGACACTAAGCCGGACGTGGTCTTTGTGGACATCATGATGCCGCGCCTGGACGGCTACCAGACCTGCGCGCTGATCAAGAACAACCCCGATTTCAAGGATACTCCGGTCGTCATGCTTACCAGCAAGGATAGCCTGTTTGACCGCGCGCGCGGCCAACTGGTCGGATCGAACCAGTACCTGACCAAGCCATTCAGTAAAAAAAGTCTCATAGATGCAGTAATCGCACAAGTACAGGGAAGAAAAGGAGAGTAAATCATGGCAGTAAAGAAAATCATGGTGGTGGACGACTCGGCAACCGAGCGCCATGTCCTTGGTGAATTGTTGACCAAGAACGGCTTCCAGGTGGTGTTCGTCGAAGACGGCGAAACCGCAGTGGCAAAATCCAAGACAGAATTGCCCGACCTGATCCTGATGGACGTGGTCATGCCGGGAATGAACGGCTTCCAGGCAACCCGCGCCATCACCCAGGATCCGGCAACGCAGCACATCCCGGTGTTCATCGTCACCACCAAGGGGCAGGAAACCGACAAGGTGTGGGGCGCGCGCCAAGGCGCGAAGGACTACCTGGTCAAGCCGGTGGACGCGGCGGATTTGCTGGCCAAAGTGGGCGCGCTCGGATAATGACCTCACTGGGATGAAGTAGGCATGGCCAAACGCTTCAGCCTGCGCGAGTTTCAGCAAAATGTGCTGAACCGCATCCAGGTACAGACCAGCAGCAGCGAGGCGAACCCGGTTGCCACGCTGGGCGTGCAGCTTGGCGGGCAGAACTGGCTGGTGCAAATGGCCGATATTGCAGAGGTGCTGCCTTTGCCCGCCCTTACTCCGGTTCCGCTGGCAAGGCCATGGTTCCTGGGCGTGGCCAATGTCCGCGGCAAGCTTTATGGCATCACCGACCTTTCGGCCTTCAGCGGCATGGGCGAAACCCTGCGCGGACAAAGTAATCGCGTGCTGTTGCTGGCTGAGAAATACGCTTTCAATGCAGGTCTGCTTGTGCCGCGCGTGATCGGTCTGCGCGACAGCACCGCCTGGAAGGAAACCGTACTGGGTATAGAGACGTGCTTATGCGACGAAAAAGGGCAAGTCTGGCGCAAGCTGGATATCCCGGAGTTGCTGGAGCGCGCAGAATTTTTGCAGATCGGACGTTAAGCAAACCGGAATATTCATATTCCGCTGGGAGAACAAAAAATGGCTTTCAAGTTACCCGCATTCAAATTTCCATCTTTCCCGTCACGCCCCAAGGCTGGCCGGGATAAAAAAACGGGAAGGGGAACTGCCGATGCGGTGCCGCTGCCGCTGCTGGGCAAATTCAGCAGCCATGTGCAATTGCAGATTGTAGGCGCCATTGCGGCTGCGGCCTTCATGGTGGTGCTGGTCGCGGGTTACCTGGATTATCGCACCACTTCATTTGGCGCGAAGTACATCGAATTGTCGCAAAACCTGCGCTTCCTCACCCAGCGCATCACCAAGGACGCAGCCCAGGCGGTGCAGGGCAACCAGGCGGCCATCGAAGGTTTGCCGAACGACAAAAAAGAATTCGAGCGCATCGTGTCCGTCCTGTCCCAAGGCAATGAAGAATTGCCTGCACTCAGTGGAACTTCCCGCGAAGTGCTGGATACGGTCACCCCGGGACTGAAAATGCGCCTGCAACAGGTGCAAGACATCATCGACGGCCGCCCCGGCATTCAGACCGTGTTCTCGGCGGTGGACGCGGTGAACGAACTTAACCCGTTGATGCGCGAGGAGGTCTCCCAGCTTGCGTCGTCCGGCGCCGTGGATGGCGTGCGGGTCGCGAAATTTTCCCTGCTGATGGAACGCATCAGCCAGGACGTGACGGTGATGCTGGGCTCAACCGTGAAGCTGGAACAAATTTCCTCGCTGGGAGCCGATACGCAGGACGCGGAAGCCCTGCTGGCCGGGTTTAACAAGTCCAACCCCGCCGTGGCCAAGGTCATGGAGCATTTCGACACCTACCGCAATTCGGTGGAGGCCATCATCAGCCAGGTGCCGCAATTGCTGGCCGCCAAGAAATCGGTGGTCGACCTTTTCAATTCGGCCAGCGTGACCAAGAAGGGCTCCTTCATCGATGACACGACCAAATTATCCACTGCCATCGAGTCACAGCTATCCGGACGCTGGACGACGTACCTGATGTTGAGCGCAGCCATCTTCCTGCTGCTTTCGCTGGTATTGCTGTCCAAGGTTTACCTAGATGACGCCCGCCACCGCGCTTTCGAGGCCGAGAGCAGCAGCCGCCGGAACCAGCAGGCGATTTTGCTGCTGATGAACGAAATGTCGGACCTGGCCGATGGCGACCTGACCGTGCGCGCGACGGTGACCGACGACATCACCGGCGCGATTGCCGACTCGGTGAACTACACCACGGACGAGCTGCGTAAACTGGTTTCCCGCGTGACCAGCGCTTCCGACCTTGTGGCGAACGCCGCAGGCACCGCGCAGGAAGTCACGATGGAACTGCTGAAAGCCGCCCACAAGCAGGCCTCGGAACTGCGCGAGACCGGCGAAGCGGTGGAACTGATCACCCGCTCGATCCGCGAGGTGGACAGCAGCGCGACGCAATCCGCAAAAGTGGCGCAACGAACCCTGGCGGTGACGGAGCAAGGCGCCCAGGCCGTGCGTAACGCGATCTCGGGCATGGACTCCATTCGCGAACAGATTCAGGAAACCGCTAAGCGCATCAAGCGGCTGGGTGAAAGCTCCCAGGAAATCGGCGATATCGTGGACCTGATTTCAGACATTACCGAACAAACCAACGTGCTGGCGCTGAATGCCGCCATCCAGGCGGCGTCAGCAGGCGAAGCCGGACGCGGCTTCTCGGTGGTGGCGGAGGAAGTGCAGCGCCTGGCGGAACGCTCCGCCGAGGCGACCAAGCAGATCAGCGCGCTGGTCAAGGCCATTCAGGGCGACACCCAGGATGCGGTGGCGGCGATGGAAAAGAGTACCCAGGGCGTGGTGGAAGGCGCCAAGCTGTCCGACGAAGCAGGCCAATCACTGCGCGAAATTGAGCAGGTGTCGCACGAACTCGCCGACCTGATCGGCAGCATCTCGGTTTCCACGCAGGTGCAAACCGACATGGCGCAGGAAGTGGCCTCTACCATGGCGGAAATTTTGCAGATGACGGAACGCACCACCGAAGACACCCGCAGAACCGCGGATTCCGTTACCGAACTGGCCAACCTGGCCTCCGACCTGAAAGGATCCGTTTCCGGCTTCAAGTTGTAATGGTAGCTGACAAGGCGCAATGAACTCTCCCGCACAATTTAATGCGTTGCCGCTGCTGTCCGTCAAGCCAGCGCTGGACGGCGCGCTGGACAAGATAGGCGGCGCGCTTGAGCAATATTTCGCCTCCAGCGGCGAAAACCGCGAGGCATTGCAGGAAGCCATCGCCGAATTACACCGCGCCCTGGGCGTGCTGCGCATGCTGTCGCTGGACGGGGTCATTGTGCTCTGCGGGGAGCTGGAGAAGCTATTGCAGGAGTTTGCCGCAGGCTCCTTGCAGCCCTCCGCCCTGCATAACGAAGTCGTCCAGCGCGCACTGCTGATATTGACGCACTTTTTGAATGCACTGTCGGAAGGCGCGCCGAATGCCACCTTGCGCCTGTTTGATCCCTATCAGGAATTGCTGCAGGCGCGCGGCATCGAGTCTGCTTTTGCAGTCGATCTGTTCTTCCCGGAACTCAATATCGAACTGCCGCAGAAAATTTCCGGCATTGTGCAGGAACCGGATGCACAGGCACGCATCAAGGCGGCACGCAGCCTTTACCAGCAAGCCCTGTTGAAATGGTTGCGGCAGGACAATCCGGCCGAAGCGCTCCAATCCATGCATGCGGCAGTGATGTCTGTGCTGGCCTGCGTACCGCCAGCCGGGCGCGCATTCTGGTGGGTATCGTCGGGATTGCTGGATTGCATGTTTTACGACGGCCTTCCCCCGGAACTGAGTGCCAAGAAACTGCTGGGCCGTATAGATTTGCGCATGAAGTCACTTACCGACGGCACGCAAGCGGATGAACGCGCCACGCTCATCGAGATGCTCTACCTGGTAGCCAGCAGCCACGCCGTGAGCGAGGCCGTGGAGGAAATCAAGCAACGCTACGCGCTGGACGCGTATCTGCCGGAAGAGCCGCCGCTGCCGCCTGGCGAAACGGCACAAGTGCTCGAGCAGTTGCGCTCCCAATTGAATGCAGCGGAAGAAAGCTGGGAAAAATGCGC
>JBGPSQ010000171.1:0-6530 GCA_041490205.1 Gallionellaceae bacterium | reverse complement strand
CCAAGTAGCAGACCTCTCAGCAATCCACGCAGACCCGACCGACGTAGGAACACGCGGCCCACGTGGAATCACGTGCCCGAACCCGAAGTGTGGAAAATCTATGCTCAGAAACCTAGATGAACTGGGTGTGAAGGTGTAGCCCGCGGAACGCTTGCGGTTCCGCCGGATGTTTCTAAATTGGCGGAACACCCCTGCGGGGCTTCTGCCCTACGCCTGATGTTCGCCCCGCTTATTTCGTGCGTTGTCGCCATACCGCCGGATTGCGGGCGCTATGAAACACGGCCAGGACTACAATAAGCTCTTTCCGCTCGCGGAAGTAGATGCAATAAGGAAACCGCCGGGCAACGGCTTTGCGCACGTCGCGGTACAGCATCGGGAATTGTTCGGGTTCTGCAGCGATGTGCTGGATCAGGAGTTGGATTTCGTCCAGGAACTCCATTCCAAGTCCGGGGCGTTCCTTTTCATACCAGTCGCCCGCTTCGTCGAATTCCCTCCGCGCTTGTGTCCGGAAGACAACTCGGCGCATTATCGCCGCCAGCGTGCTTGAGATTCAGCCTTGATGGTTTCCCAGGGTATGGTGTCATCCGACGCCGCATCGTCCTCGGCGATGCGGCGGTCCAGTTCGGCTTTTTCTTCTGCGCCGGGCGGAAGCAGCCCCGCTTCAATGGCCACAGAATCCCAAATGTCTTTCACCAATGCGATGCGTTCTTCGACGCTCATGCTGTCTATGCCCAATGCGTGCAGTGCTTGTCCCATGATGTTCTCCTGTGTTGCTGGATATTCTACGGCAAAGGCCGGATAGAAAATAGTGGCTGTAGGCCGGGCTGCGCCCGACGCGGCGGGCAAAGCCCGCCCTACAAAACCAGTTTCTTATATTGATACAATCTTTCCAGCGCTTCCTTCGGGCTGAGTTCGTCCGGCTGCAAGTCTCGCAATGCGGCGAGGAGCGGATGCTCTTCCGGCTCTTCCGTTACATCCGGCTTGTGGTCGAACAAATCCCCCTGCGGGTTCTGCGCCGCGCTGTTCTGTTCCAGCGCGCGCAGCTGCTTTTTCGCGGTTTTGATCACGCCCTGCGGCACGCCCGCCAGCGCCGCCACTTGCAGGCCGTAGCTCTGGCTGGCAGCACCCTCGTTGACCGCGTGCAGGAACACGATGCTGTACTGGTGTTCGATGGCGGCGAGGTGGACGTTGGCGAGCTGGCGGAATTCTTCGGCTAGCCGCGTAAGTTCGAAATAGTGGGTGGCGAACAGGGTGTAGCTGCGGTTGGCCTCCAGCAGGTGCCGGGCGATGGCGTAGGCGAGGGCCAGGCCGTCGAAGGTGGAGGTGCCGCGCCCGATTTCGTCAACCAGCACCAGGCTCTGCTCGGTGGCGTTGTGCAGGATGTTGGCGGCTTCGGTCATTTCGACCATGAAGGTGGAGCGTCCGCTGGCGAGGTCGTCCGATGCGCCGATGCGGGTGAATATCTGGTCGATTTCGCCCAGCACGGCTTCCTGCGCGGGCACGAAGCTGCCGCAGTGGGCGAGCAGGGCGATGAGCGCGACCTGGCGCATGTAGGTGGATTTGCCGCCCATGTTGGGGCCGGTGATCAGCAGCATCTTGCGCGCGGCGTGGAGCTGGGTGTCGTTGGCGATGAAGTTCTCAACTTGGGCTTCCACCACCGGGTGGCGTCCCTTGGTTATTCGCAGCACCGGTTCGTCGCTGAAAGTCGGCGCGCTGAAATTCAGCGTGGCGGCGCGTTCGGCAAAGGTGGCGAGCACGTCCAGTTCGGCGATGGCTTGGGCCACGCGCTGCAATTGCGGGATGTGCGGGGCGAGGCTGTCGAGCAGCTGGTCGTAGAGGAATTTCTCGCGCGCCAGCGCGCGCTCGTTGGCGGAGAGCGCCTTGTCCTCGAAGGCTTTCAGTTCCGGGGTGATGTAGCGCTCGGCGTTCTTCAGCGTCTGGCGGCGGCGGTAGTCGTCCGGCACGTTGGCGCTTTGCGCGTGGGTCACCTCGATGTAGAAGCCGTGCACGCGGTTGTATTCCACCTTGAGAGTGGCGATGCCGGTGCGTGCGCGCTCGCGGGCCTCCAGCGCCAGCAGGAAGTCGCCGCAATTGGTCTGGATGCCGCGCAGTTCGTCTAATTCAGAATCAAAACCGTCGGCGATCACGCTGCCTTCTCGCAGGACGGAGGAGGGTTCGGGTTTGATGGTTTTCTGGAGCAGTTCGACCAGCGCGGTGTCGGCTTGCAGGGCATCGTTGAGAGTTTGCAGCAAGACTGACGCTTCTACCCTCTCCCCAGCCCTCTCCCTTGAAGGGAGAGGGAGGATATGGCGCAACGAGGGGAGTTGCAGAAGCGTATCGCGCAGCCCGGAAAGGTCGCGCGGGCGAGCGCTCTTCAAGGCGATACGCGCGGTGATGCGCTCCACGTCCACGCTGGGTTTGAGGTGTTCATGCACGGCGCGATGACCCTCTCCCCCAGCCCCTCTCCCGCTTGCGGGAGAGGGGAGTAGCAGTTGCGCCACTGCTTCCAGCCTGGACTGCAAGACATTGCGGTCGCGCAGCGGGTGGTGCAGCCAATGCGCAAGCAGGCGGCTGCCCATGTTGGTGGCGCAGGCATCGAGCAGCGAGAGCAGGGTGGGGGCGGGCTCGCCGCGCAGGGTCTGGGTGATTTCCAGGTTGCGGCGGGTGGCGGCATCCATGCGCACGTACTGGTCGGCGCTGTAAACCTGCAAGCCGCGCACATGCGCGATGCTCTGGCCTTGCGTGAGCCTGGCGTAGCCGAGCAGCGCGCCAGCCGCTTCCAGGCCGAGCGTGAAGTCATTGCAGCCGAACCCGGCAAGGTCGAGGGTGGCGAATTGCTGGCACAGCGCGCGGCGCGCGGTTTCGAGCTCGAAGTGCCAGGCGGGCAGGGATTTCAGTGGTGTGCGAGAGTTTTCCCCCTCCCCAGCCCTCCCCCGGTGGGAGAGGGGGCTAGAGTTTTCCGCATGCAGAATTTCCGAGGGTTGCAGGCGCTCCAGTTCGGCGGGCAGGTTCACGGCAGCGGTTTCAGCGACGAAAAATTGGCCCGAGGCGAGATTGAGCCAGGCCAGCCCCGCCATGCCCTGCCGCTCGTACAGCGCCAGCAGCAGGCTGTCGCGTTTTTCTTCCAGCAGCGCGGAATCGGTGAGGGTGCCGGGGGTGACGATGCGCATCACCTTGCGCTCCACAGGTCCCTTGCTGGTGTTGGGGTCGCCGATCTGCTCGCAGATCGCCACCGATTCGCCCAGTTTGATGAGGCGCGCCAGGTATTGCTCGGCAGCGTGATAGGGCACGCCCGCCATCTTGATCGGCTGGCCGTTGGAAGCGCCTCGCTGGGTGAGGGTGATGTCCAGCAGCCTGGCGGCGCGCTCGGCATCCTCATGAAACAACTCGTAGAAGTCGCCCATGCGGTAGAACAGCAGCATGTCCGGATGCTGCGCTTTAATGCGCAGGTATTGCTGCATCATGGGGGTATGTTTGACGCTACTCCCATCGGATGCGTTCAGTGTGTTGTTTATTTCATTCATTGAGCATAGACGGGCGATGGCATAAACGGCTTAAATAAGAGTGGCCAAAGGTCCGCAGCATTATATGTTCGGCAAATATTTCTAGTATACTAGAACGCTTAGTTTTTCATAAATTGAATAAGGGTGAATAACGTGAGAACGGCTGTGCGCATCGCACCGCTCTTGCGGCACCTGTCGCGGAAGTCAAATGTAACAAGAGGGTGCGGGAGGGGGTAAGCCGCTGCCGGCTGATGGTTTCCCCTAGTGCGCTTGAATCCAATATTTCCGCATTTCTAAAAGATGAGGCTGGAGAAAATTAATGATGCCAACAATTGCGGTGGTTATCCCAAATCGAAATGACTCGGATTTCCTCCGTGTGTGTCTTGACTCGGTTCTTAATCAACCCGTTCTGCCGGATCAAATAGTCGTAGTGGATGACCAGTCGACCGATAACAGTCTGGGGGTCATGCGGGAAAAGCTGAGTGGCGTAAGCGGGGCAGAAATCGTTGTCAATCCAACCTGCCTGGGCACCATGGGTGCGCTTAACGAAGGGCTGCAACGCGTCACATGCGAATATGTGATGTTTCTGTCTTCGAACGATTATTTGACCGAAGGGATTTTTGAGAGGGCTAAATCCGGTATCGAAAAAGCGGGGTCGCCGGGGGTTTGGTCGGCAATGGTCTGGGCTTCGGATGAAAATGGAAATTTCTTACGCCTGAGCCCCTCTCCCGTGGTGTCGCTAACTGACTCGTTTCTGCCGCCGGACAAATGTGTCCGCCTTGCATTGACACTCGGAAACTGGTTTACGGGAACAACCTTGATTTATCACCGCGAGACGCTGCGGGAAATCGGCGGATTTGATACCGCTTATCAAGGGCTGGCTGATTTATTGGCCGCGCTGACATTATCCAGTCTTAAGGGAGCATCCTACTCGCCCGAGCCTTTCGGGGTGATGAGGATGCATTCGGGGGGAACCCTGTGGAAGACCCTGACCAATCCGGAGGGGTTGGAGGCTATCCTTGGCAGGATCGAAAAGACGGGGCCTGAACTATCACCCGCGCTGTTTACCCGCAAATTTTGCGAAAGGACAAAGCACCGTTTTCGCTTTGCCGCAATTAGGGCTTCGGAAGATGGCGGGCGGGTGCGATTTCCACACGCCCAGGGCATTCGATATGCCATATTTGATACGGTCAGCCCTATTCTCGGCGGCATCAAAAAATTACGGATCGCCTTGGCCTACCTGTTGCTCAGGCCTTTCGATGTGATTCCGGTGGTTTGGTACCGTTGGCTGGGTTGCGTGTGGATAGCAAAAAAGCATCGTGGCCAATCCTTTTAAAGCTACTTTTAATTGCTCAAAATTATTTTGATGGTTAGAAGTCAATGAAACAAAAATCTTTGCGGATATTGATCACTCCCAATGTCGCCAATCCGTACGACCAGCGGATGGTGCAAGAATTGGCCGACGCATTCAATCGCATCGGACATTATGGCGCTGGCTCACCAGTTCCGTTATCAGGCATGGAACTGAAGAAGGTTTGCGAAAGCGCTCATATTGATGTGGTTGTGCAAATCAACCGCACGCGCAATCCGGCCATCCCTTTGCCGCCGCATGTTCGCTACGTCTCCTGGTTTCAGGATGTATATCCGGAAACGCTCGACGGATTTGCGGAGAGCTTTCACGACACGGACATCCTTTATTCCCTGGGGGATCCGGAAGTGCTGGGCATCAACGTCAAGGTGCCATGTTATACAGGTTCACTGTTTACCGGGGTGTCCCCGGCCACCCTTGATTTCAACCGCCAAAATATCCGGAAGGATATTGATTTTTCTCTTTGCGGCGGCCTGCCGCATCCTGTCGACCTGAATCCGAGTTTAAAAACAGACTTGATTTGGTACATGGATTCGATGATCAATCACATCCCATTGCTGGGACGTTCAAGGACTTTGTGGCTGATAAGAAAAATCCTGTTCAGGAAGCATCTGCCCGTTGATCATGTTCCATATTCGACATTGTTGGCGATTGCGAGAGTCGCTGAAACTTTTTACCGCCCTTTGCGTGGCGAATTGGATATTCATGAGCTGGCTGATTTAATGTCTCAGCAAGCAGCCATGCATAACAATGAATTCCAGGAAATTCCAAAAAACTCCTCATCTCGCCCATCCGGCAGGTTGGCGAAATTGCTGAAACCGCACACATCGAGGTTTCATGGAAGATCTGACCTGAGGGCGCGGTTGATAAGATATTTGGCACGAGAAAGCACATTTCTTCAACCTGGAGCACTTTCACCTACCAGAAAAGCTATTAGTTATTTTTCTCAATCCTACCCGCGCATCATGGATCGCAAGGCATTGGTTGAGGCTGCCGCGCACGTTTCAAAATCCTTGGCACTCTATGGCCCCGGATTGGATTCGCACATGTTTGCGCAGCCCTATTTCAAGGGGGTGATCAACGATCAAGACAGGCTATTGGAAATCTACCGCCGTTCCAAAATTAACCTGTCGAACAATACGCATGGCTTGGGTCTGCATAGCAGAACGCTTGAGTGCATGGCTGTTGGCGGCTTTATTTTTATGCACGAATCGCCCCATGATAATACGGTCGGCGGGATGCTGACATCCTTTGAGCCTGGCGTGCATTATGGCTCATATACTCCGGAAAATTTCGCAGAGGAGGCGGCTCGCTGGCTCGAGGATGACAGCGGCAGGATGCGCGTCGGCATGCAGGCAGAATCGATGATACGCGAGCGTCACTGCTGGCATCATCGGGCACAGCAAATCATTGACGACTTGAATCGCTAGGATGCTGTCGTGGAATCTGAGGCATTGAGCGTAGGCAGGTTTTTCATTTGAACCTATCCTGAATGATTGGAATTTCGCATTCACCACTTGAGACAGTTAAAGCAGGAGTCTTAACAAGATGCGTGTACTATTAATTGTTCCACGATACAGCGCCAGCTGGGGCGAGTACTACCAGATTCCGCTTGGACTTGGATATGTTGCATCGGCGATGAAGAAAGCCGGACATAT
>JBGPSQ010000170.1:0-6626 GCA_041490205.1 Gallionellaceae bacterium | reverse complement strand
CGCACCAGCCGGTGCACGCCTGTCTCGGTGCGCAGGCGGCCATAGGCATAGTCGCCGATTACCTTGATGGATGCTCCCTTGATGCCAGCGACTTCGCCCTCGGATTGTTCCAGCACCTCGACCTTGAACCCCTTGCGTTCGCAATAGCGCAAATACATGCGCAGCAGCATGGAGGCCCAGTCCTGCGCCTCAGTGCCGCCGGAGCCGGACTGGATGTCGATGAAGCAGCTATTGGCATCCAGCTCGCCCGAGAACATGCGGCGGAATTCCATGTCAGCCACGGTTTTTTCCATGCCCTGCACGTCGTCGGCGATACTGTGCAGGCTGGCGTCGTCGTTTTCCGCCTGCGCCATCTCGAAAAGCTCGTCGGCATCACTCAGACCCAGATCCAACTGGGTCAGGGTGAGCACGATGCCTTCCAGCAACTTGCGTTCCTTGCCCAGCTCCTGCGAGCGCTTGCTGTCCTGCCAGACGGCGGGGTCTTCGGCCAGGCTTACGACTTCCGCGAGACGGTCTTGCTTGCCGTCGAAGTCAAAGATACCTCCGCAATTCTCCGGCGCGGGCGCGCAGGTCTTGCAGTTTGTTGGAGATGGCGTTGAGTTGTTCGGCTTCCATGTCTGTGTGGGGGTATATGCATGCGAAAGGCGCGCATTATAACTGAAAGCACTGGGTCAAACGAGCAGCAATCCCGCCCCGACTCCTACGCAGATAGCCAGGAATCCGAAGGCGGCACTCCTAGCCAATTCCTTGCCGCCGATGAACAGCAGCAGGCCGAATTTGAAAGTCATGTTTGAGAGGTAGGCTAAGGCGATGCCGGTCACTGCTTGTACTTCGCTTAGTTTACCCATATCCAGCAGGCGCAGGCTGGAGAGGGTGATGGCATCCATGTCGGTCAGCCCGGAAACCAGCGCCACAGCATACAGTCCCTTGCTGCCGGCGATGTCGGAGAGCCAGGCAGAGCATAGCAGCACGATTCCGTAAAGCAGACCGAAGCCCAGCGCGGCATGGATTTCGGTCGGGTTGGCAGTGTGCGGCAACGGCAGCTCGGCCGGGGTTTGCTGTTTGCGCCAGCTTACCAGCAAGCTCAGAACTCCCAGCAGAAGGCCGCCTCCCAGCACCGGCAGCAGATGCGACAACACCTGCGGCGAAACCACTGCACCGAGCACGCCCAGGCGCACCAGAACGACCATATTGGCGATCAGGATGACCACAGTGGACAGGCGTACCATGTTTGTGTTGGTCTTGCTGTGGCGCGCATATACCATGGAGGTGGCGGTGCTGGACACCAGCCCGCCGAGCAGGCCGAGCAGCGGTGCGCCATAACCTTTCCTCACCACGTGCAGCGCGACATAACCGGCCAGGCTGATGCCGGAGATCAGCACCACCATGATCCATACCTGGTGCGGGTTGAGCGCGTTATAGGGGCCATAACTGCGATCCGGCAAGACGGGCAGGATGACGAAGGTCAGCACCGCGAATTGCAGGATGGATACCAGGTCGCGCCGGGTCAGCCGCTGCGAAAGGCCGCGCAGTTCGGGTTTGAAATAGAGCAGGGTGGTGATGCCGATGGCCAGCATGATGGCGAGGGTGCTTTGCTTATACCAGATCAGCGCGCCCAGCCCGTAACACAACAGCATCGCGGCAACGGTGGTGGTTCCGGGATCGTTTTCTTCGGTGGGGCTGTTGATGTAGGCGGCGATGATCATCGCGCCTACCACCACCATGCCCGCAACCAGCAGCCAGGGCAGGTTGATTTTTTCGGAGAGCATCGCGGCCAGCGTGCCGAGCATGGCCACCAGCGCAAAAGTACGCAAGCCCGCTTTGGCGGAGGGAGTGCGCTCGCGTTCCAGCCCGATCAGCAGGCCGATGGCGAGGCTGGTGAGAAACTGCGGCAGGTATTCCGCGCCGCTGTTTTCGAACAGGGAAATATCCATGCTCAAGCCCCCGTTTTTTGCCAGTGCTTTATGATGAGTTGAAGGCTGGCAGTTCCATTGTATTCGTTGATTTCCAGGCTGTAAACAGCATGGATATTTTTGGGCAATTGGTCGGCATGGAAGAACAGCATGGCATCGAAGCTGCCAGCCTCGCACGTCAGTTTCAGCTTGGTGTGTTTTTCACCGACCACGCGTTGCTGCAATACGGAAAACGTGCCTTCAAATAGCGGTTGCGGAAAACCCTGTCCCCATACCTGCCGTTTCAGGCCATGTGCGGTGTCCATGGCAAATTCCGCTTGGGTGAGCGCGCCATCGGTCTCGATGATTCTGGTGAGGTCGGAGGGCGAGAGCAATTCCCGGGCGATGGCCTCAAACGCCGCCTGGAATTCCGCGAGGTGTTCCGCGCGTATGCTCAACCCTGCCGCCATGGCATGCCCGCCAAATTTTTGCAGCAGGTGCGGGTGGCGCTTGGACAGGATATCCAGCGCATCGCGCAGGTGCAGTCCCGCTATGCTGCGCCCGGAGCCTTTTAATTCTCGGCCTTTCAACTCGTCCGCATTCTGAGCGGGGGCAAAGGCGATGACCGGGCGGTGATACTTGTCCTTGAGGCGCGAGGCGAGGATGCCGATCACACCCTGGTGCCAGGTATCATCGTATAGCGCAAGGGTGTAATTGTCGGCTGGAACGACACTCTCCAGTGCCGCCAGTGCGGCCTGCTGCATCTCGGCCTCGATGCCGCGCCGCTCGCGGTTGATTTCGTCCAGTTGCGTAGCGAGTTGCGCGGCTTCGTCAGCGTCATCGGTGAGCAGGCAGAGTATGCCGAGGCTCATGTCTTCCAGCCTGCCTGCTGCATTCAGGCGCGGCCCCACGATAAAACCAAGTTCGTAGGTGGATGTTTGTGCGGCCTCCTTGCGCGCCACCTGGAGCAGGGCATTGATGCCCGCGCAGGCGCGCCCCGCGCGGATACGCTGCACCCCCTGGTGCACCAGGATACGGTTGTTGTCGTCCAGCTTCACCACGTCGGCCACCGTTCCCAGTGCGACCAGGTCGAGCAGGTTGCCGAGGTTGGGCTCGGGTTTTTCGGCAAAATCGCCGCGTGCGCGGAGTTCAGCGCGCAAGGCAAGCAACACGTAAAACATCACTCCCACGCCCGCCAGGTTCTTGCTGGGGAAAGTGCAGCCGGGCTGGTTGGGGTTGACGATGCACAGCGCGTCCGGCAAGGCATCGCCGGGCAGATGGTGGTCGGTGACCAGAACCTGCATGCCCAGGCGGTTGGCCTCGGCCACGCCTTCCACGCTGGCGATGCCGTTGTCCACGGTGACGAGAATATCGGGAGACTGAGTTTTCGCCAGCCTGACGATTTCCGGCGTCAGGCCATAGCCGTACTCAAAGCGGTTGGGAACGATGTAATCCACGCGCGCGCCGAATGCGCGCAGGCCGCGCAGGGCCACCGCGCAGGCCGTGGCCCCGTCGGCGTCGTAATCGGCGACGACCAGCAGCTTTTTGCCTTGCGCAATGGCATCGGCCAGCAGCACCGCCATCTTTTGCGCGTTTTTCAGGTTGGTGATAGGCAGCAGATTGTCCAAACTGGTTTCAAGTTGGGCCTTGCCTGTTATGCCTCGAGCGGCATAGATGCGCGCCAGCAGCGGTGACAGGCCGGAGGCGATCAAGGCTTGCGCTGCGTTTTGCGGATAGCGGCGGGGGGTGATCTGCTGCATGATGAGGCTTTATGTTTCCAGGCGCCAGTTTAACAGAGCCAGGCGGGGGAGGTCGCGCCCTCGTTTTTTGCGGCTGATTCAGGTAGAATGCCGCCCTCTTTGTAACTGTTGCTATTCAGAATAATCGTGGCATTGATTGTCCAAAAATACGGCGGCACTTCGGTAGGCAGCGCAGAACGCATCAAGAATGTGGCGCGCCGGGTCGCAAAATTCAAAGCGCAAGGGCATCAGGTCGTTGTGGTGGTTTCCGCGATGAGCGGCGAGACCAACCGCCTGATCGGCCTTGCCAGGGAAATCCAGGCGCAACCCGACCCGCGCGAACTGGATGTGGTGATTTCCACCGGAGAGCAGGTGACCATAGGGCTGGTGTCCATGGCGCTGATGGCAGAAGGGCTGAAAGCCAAGAGCTATACCGGGGCGCAGGTCAAGATATTGACCGATAGCGCCTTCACCAAGGCGCGCATCGTCAGCATAGACGAGCAGGCCATCCGCACCGACCTGTCGAACGGTTATGTGGTGGTGGTGGCGGGCTTTCAGGGCGAGGACAAGGACGGCAATATCACCACCCTGGGGCGCGGCGGCTCCGACACGACCGGGGTGGCGATTGCCGCCGCGCTGCGTGCGGACGAATGCCAGATATATACCGATGTGGACGGGGTCTATACCACCGATCCGCGTATGGTGCCGGAAGCGCGCCGCCTGAAGACCATCACTTTCGAGGAAATGCTGGAACTGGCGAGCCTCGGCTCCAAGGTGCTGCAAATCCGCTCGGTCGAGTTCGCCGGAAAATACAAGGTCAAGCTGCGCGTGCTGTCTTCGTTCCTGGACGATCCGGGCGAGGGCACGCTGATTACTTTCGAGGAAGACGAAAAAATGGAACAGGCAATCATTTCAGGCATCGCCTTCAACCGCGACGAGGCGAAGATAACCGTGCGCGGCGTACCGGACAAGCCGGGCATCGCCTACCAGATACTCGGCCCGGTGAGCGAGGCCAACATCGATGTGGACATGATCATCCAGAACGTCGGCATGGACAGCACCACCGATTTCTCCTTCACCGTGCACCGCAATGAATTTGCCAGGGCGATGGACATCCTGAAGAACAAGGTTCAGCCGCATATTGGCGCGCGCGACGTGGCCGGTGACGACAAGACCGCCAAGGTGTCCGTGGTCGGCGTTGGCATGCGCTCCCACGTCGGCATCGCCAGCAAGATGTTCCGTACCCTGGCGGAGGAGGGAATCAATATCCAGATGATCTCCACCTCGGAAATCAAGATTTCCGTGGTGATAGACGAAAAATACCTGGAACTCGCCGTACGCGTTCTGCACAAAACCTTCAACCTGGAACAGGAAGACGCATAAATAGTTTGACCGGCAGGGCTGCGCCCAGTATTATCCGTGCCCTCCGGAGAGATGGCCGAGAGGTCGAAGGCACGCCCCTGCTAAGGGCGCATACGAGCTTAAACTTGTATCGAGGGTTCGAATCCCTCTCTCTCCGCCAGATAACAGAGCCCTTCCTTGCGGAGGGCTTTTTTATTTATGCCCCAATCACCGAGGAACTGCAATTTATGCTGCGCAGATTATTATTTGTTTTCGGGATGGCTTGCCTGGCTGGGCAGGCGTACGCGGTTGACGCGAATGAGTGCGTCCAGCTTGGCGGCAAAGGGGTAAGTCGCCCTGATAAAGTCCCTCCAATGGAGGATGTGGATAGACTGATTGAATGCGCGGGCATGGCGCAGGATGTGGCGGGCCTCGACAGGCTGGACCGCGACCTGCTGGTCATTCGCGCCAGTTATTCAACACTGGAGCAGTGGCGGGAAAAAATGACCGATACCACCCCTCCTCGCAAATATTCCGAACTGGCTCCGGCACAACGTTTGCAGAAGTTCAAGCAACTGGTTGATGCCTACTATAAGCACCAAAAGGCGAAGTAGGTTGAAGGGGCGTGCAACTCCAATCCCGGCTTATGGGATAGGCACAAAAGAAAACCCCCATCAGCATGGCTGATGGGGGTTTTTAGTATCGGGTAAACCGATTACTTCTTGGCGCCGTTTACGGCTGCCTTGAGAGCAGCGCCAGCCTTGAAGGCGGGCTGCTTGGAAGCCTTGATCTTGATGGCTGCGCCGGTGGCCGGGTTGCGGCCATTGCGCGCTGCGCGCTTGCGCACTTCGAATGTGCCAAAGCCCACCAATGCGACTTTGTCGCCTTTTTTCAGGGTGGAGGTGATGATTTCAATCATGCCGGCAATATTGCGGTCGGCGTCGGCCTTGGTGCTGCCTGTGTTTGCTGCCAGTGCTTCGATCAGTTCTTGACGGTTCATATTTAAAGGCTCCCAGTTGAAGTTATTTTGAAACGGGGGCGTATTGTTGTGGATATTTCGGATATTTGCAAGAACTGATTTATCGTGCGCAAAGGCCGTTCCTGTTGTATATTTCGAGACCCTGCACATCTCCGGTTTGCGCGATCCGTGCGACCGTCAGGATTATCTTCGCGGATTTGACTGCCCCTCGAATTTGTTTATCAATATATTGACGATCAAGGGTGCTATTGCAGGTATTAACACCAATGCAAAAAAAGCTTCCATTATTGCCTCCTTAAATATTGAAGAATTCAGCCAAGCAGAATCAGATGTCGAGCAGCATATCACTCAGAAAAGATAATCAATCGACCCACCGGCCCCTAAGCTTGGGCTGCCATTGGTGAAGCCCTTCAGAATATAGCCTTGTGCTTTCCAGCTTTTGTCGAATTTATGGTTGAGGAAGAGTAGTGCCTCGCGGTGGGCAAAGCCTGTCGCCAACGCTTTTTGCCGCATGGTGAGGAGTGCTCCTCCATTGGTTTCATGGTTGAATTTGTAATCAACTCCTAGCGAGCCATAAAAAACATTATTAAGCGTATAAGCCGCCGGGCTGCCATACACCTTGTAGCCTATGCTTACGAAGGTGGTCAGGTTTCCTGTGGAATGGGAAAGGTCAGT
>JBGPSQ010000169.1:0-6638 GCA_041490205.1 Gallionellaceae bacterium | reverse complement strand
CGGCATTTATGTGGATGGCACGTTTGGGCGCGGCGGACACAGTCGGCTGATTCTGGAAAAGCTGGGCGCGCAGGGACGTTTGATTGCGCTGGATAAAGACCCGGCGGCAGTGGCGGCGGCGCAGACGATTTCGGATACGCGTTTCCAGATTGTGCATAGCGGATTTACGCATTTGGCGGAAGTGTTGAGCGGGTTGGTGGTTAAGAAGGTGGATGGCGTGTTGCTGGATTTGGGGGTGTCGTCGCCGCAGTTGGATGACGAGCAGCGCGGTTTTAGTTTCCGTTTTAATGCGCCGCTGGATATGCGCATGGACACCAGCAGCGGCCTGACGGCGGCGGAATGGCTGGCGACGGTGGATGAAGGTTTGCTCGGGGAGGTAATACGCGATTATGGCGAGGAACGGTTTGCTAAACAGATTGCAAGAGCGCTTGTTGCTGCGCGCAAGGAATTACCCATCAATACCACGCGGCAGCTCAGCCAACTCGTCGCCCAGGCAGTCCGCACGCGCGAGCCTGGGCAGAATCCGGCGACGCGAACCTTTCAGGCTATACGGATTTATCTCAACCAGGAACTTGATGAGCTTGCGCGTGTCCTCCCGCAATGCGTGGATCGGCTGAACGCGGAGGGCAGGCTGGTGGTCATCAGCTTTCATTCGCTGGAGGATCGCATGGTCAAGCGCTTCATGCGCGATATGGCGCAAGGCGACAAGCTGCCGCGCAATTTGCCGGTACGCCAGGCCGACGTGCCGAAGGGCAAGTTGAGGCTGGTCGGGCGCGCGGTGCGCGCGTCGAGCCAGGAGGTGGCGGCCAATCCGCGCGCTCGCAGCGCGATGATGCGGGTGGCGGAGCGCGCGGGAGATGCGGGTGGCTAGGCTGAATCCATTGCTGCTGCTGGCGGTGATAGCGTGCGCGTTGGGTGTTGTGACTTCACAGCACAAGGCGCGCAAATTGTTTGTGGAATTGCAACAGGAACAAGAGCGGGCTCAGGAAATGGACGTGGAGTGGGGGCAGTTGCAGCTTGAACAAAGTACCTGGGCTGCCCCGGTGAGGGTGGAGAAAATTGCCATGCAGAAATTGCAGATGCAGCAGCCGGGCAGCGGACAGGTGAGCCATATCCGCACCGGTCAATCGGGAGGTGCGGTCACGCAGCCATGAATTACACCAGCAGCGCACAGTCCACGGGAGTTGCCGCCTTGCCGCCATGGAGGTCGAGGCTGTTGTTCATCCTGTTGATGTTCGGATTGTTTCTGCTCCTGGCGCGGGGGGTGTATCTCCAGTGCATCCATAACGTCTTCCTGCAACAGAAGGGCGATGAGCGCTTTGTCCGTACGTTGGGCGTCAGCGCCCATCGCGGGACGATCAGCGACCGCAACGGAGAGCCGCTGGCCATCAGCACGCCGGTGGAATCGGTCTGGGCCAGTCCGCAAAAAGTCGAGGCGACGCCCGAGCAGGTGCGCCGCCTGGCGCAGATTCTCGGGATGAATGTCGAAGAGGTGAAAAATCGCCTGTCCGACACCGAACACGAATTCGTCTATCTCAAGCGCCAGTTGCCGCCCGACCAGGCGGAGAAAGTGGTGAAGCTGGGCATACCCGGTGTGGCGTTGCAGCGCGAATACCGCCGCTATTACCCGGACGGCGAAGTGGCTGCACAATTGCTGGGATTCACCAATGTGGACGACAACGGCCAGGAGGGCATGGAGCTGGCGCTGCAGAGCCAGGTGGGCGGCGAAAGCGGCAGCCGGCGCGTGATCCAGGACAAGCGCGGGGCCGTGGTGGAGCACGTGGCCAGCCTGCGCCTGCCCAAGCCGGGCAGCGACGTGGTACTGAGCATAGACAAACAACTGCAAACCCTGGCGTTCCGCGAGCTTAAGCAGGCGGTCGAGCGGCATCGGGCAAAATCAGGTTCCATCGTGGTACTGGATGCGAAAACCGGCGAAGTGCTGGCGCTGGGCAACTGGCCGAGCTACAACCCGAACAACCGCGGCAAGCCCGGCACGGAAAAGCTGCGCAATTACGCGGTGATAGACCAGTTCGAGCCCGGCTCCACCATGAAGCCCTTCACTGTCGCGGCTGCGCTGGAGGCGGGCAAGGTCAAGCCGGAAACGCTCATCAATACCTCAGGCGGCGCGCTGACCATAGGCGACTACACCATACACGATAGCCATCCCGGCTCGATGCTGACGGTGGCGCAAGTGATCCAGAAATCCAGCAATGTGGGTGCGGCCAAAATGGCCCTGTTGCTATCTCCGGAAGTGTTTTGGCGCAACCTGAGCGAAGGTGGTTTTGGCGAGCCGACAGGCTGCGGCTTTCCCGGCGAATCGCCGGGAAAGCTGCGCGATTACAAGACATGGCGCCCCATCGAGCAGGCCACCATGTCCTACGGCAACGGGATTTCTGTGAACTTGTTGCAGCTTGCGCGCGCATACACCGTGTTCGCCAACGACGGCGAACTGTTGCCGGTATCGCTGATGAAGCTGGATACGCCTCCCGGCGGCAAAAGAATTTACTCGGTCGAGACGGCACGGCAAGTGCGCGGCATGCTGGAGCTGGTAGTGCAGCCGGGCGGCACCGCCCCGCTGGCGCAAGTCAGCGGCTATCGGGTGGCGGGCAAGACCGGCACGGCGCACAAGCTGGATCACGGGCGCTATGTCGATCATTATGTGTCCTCATTCGTCGGGATGGCCCCTGCGTCCAATCCGCGCCTGATCGTGGCCGTGAAAATAGACGACCCCCAGGACGGGCAATATTACGGCGGGCAGATTGCCGCCCCCGTGTTCAGTGCTGTAATGGGAGCTGCACTGCACTTGTTCAATGTGCCAAACGATGCGCCGCTCGATAATGTCGTCAAGCCATCCGGCGAGATAGTCAGGGAGGAAACTTGAGTTTCCATACCGGGTTGCTCGATTCATTGGGCGTGAAAATATCGCGGTTGGTCACGGATAGCCGCGAGGTGGCGGCGGGTGACGTGTTTGTCGCCTACCCGGGTGCCCAGGCGGATGGCCGTCTGTTCATCGCCCAGGCCATCGCCCGCGGGGCTGCTGCTGTGATCTGGGAAGCCGATAAATTTTCCTGGGACGAAAGCTGGCAGGTACCCAACCTGGCGGTGCGCGATTTGCGCCACCACGCCGGGGAAATCGCGGATCATGTGTACGGCGGCCCATCGAAAAAATTGTGGATGGTCGGTGTGACCGGCACCAACGGCAAGACCTCATGCAGCCACTGGCTGGCCCAGTCGTTTGGCGCGCTGGGGAAGAGGTCGGCGCTGATCGGCACACTGGGCAACGGGTTCCACGGCTCGCTGCAAGCCACCCTCAACACAACGCCGGATGCGATCCGCCTGCATGGGCTGCTGGCCGGCTATTTGCGGCAGGGTGCGCAAAGCGCGGTGATGGAAGTCTCTTCGCATGCGCTGGCACAGGGGCGGGTCAACGGCGTGAACTTCGATGTGGCGTTGCTGACCAACCTGAGCCGCGACCACCTCGATTACCACGGAGATATGACCAACTATGCCGCCGCCAAGCGCCGCTTGTTTGATTGGCCGCAACTCAAGCATGCGGTGCTGAACCTGGACGACGAATTCGGTTTTGAACTTGCAAGGCAGTTGAAATCCGCAGGCGTGGAAATCGTCGGCTACGGGCTGGGCGAAGCTGCACTAAAGCATGCGGAGAGCAGCGGAATGCGCATGGTCTATTGCGGCGATTTGCAGGTGACGCAATCTGGATTGGGGCTGCAATTGCACACCAGTTGGGGCGCTTCCCGTCTGGAAAGCCGTTTGGTGGGGCGCTTCAATGCCTCCAACCTGCTGGGTGCGCTGGCGGTATTGCTGGTGAGCGGAATCGAATTGGCGGACGCCGTGCGCGAACTGTCGCGGGTGGAGCCCGCGCCGGGCCGCATGCAATCCATGGGCGGCGGCGGCCTTCCGGCGGTGGTGATCGACTATGCCCACACGCCTGACGCATTGCAGAAAGTATTGCAGTCGCTGCGCGAGGCGGCAGGACGCGGCAAACTGGTGTGCGTGTTCGGCTGCGGCGGCGACCGCGACCGCGGCAAACGCCCGATGATGGGGCAAGTGGCGGCGAAACTGGCGGATGTCTGCATCGTCACCAGCGACAACCCGCGCAGCGAAGACCCGGCAGAGATCATCGCCTCGATAGTCACCGGTATGTCCGGCGCTGCCCACCGCGTCATCGAAGACCGCGCCGAGGCGATAGGCACGGCCATCCGCGAAGCGGATGCGGCGGACACCGTGCTGCTCGCAGGCAAGGGGCACGAAACCTACCAGGAAATCCGGGGCGTGAAACTCCCGTTCAGTGACGTCGAAGCGGCGCAAAGCGCGCTGGCGTCGTGGAGGGCGCAGGCATGATGCTGCTTTCGCAAGCCGCGCAGGTACTGGGGGCAAAAATGCTCGGCGACGATGTGAGATTCACGTCGGTGTCCACGGACAGCCGCAAGATAGAACAGGGCAACCTGTTCATCGCCTTGCGCGGTGAAAATTTCGATGGTGCAGCGTTCGTGGCGGGTGCGGCTCGCGATGGCGCTGTCGCAGTCATGGTCAACACAGGCAGTTTTGACGGCAATGCGCCCTGCCCGGTGCTGCTGGTGGAAGATACGCGCCTCGCGCTGGGCAGGCTTGCCGCGCACTGGCGCGCGCAGTTCGCCATTCCGCTGGTGGGGCTCACCGGCAGCAACGGCAAGACCACTGTCAAGGAAATGCTCGCGGCAATCCTGCGCGAGGCGACCGGAAGCGCGGAAAGCGTATTGGCGACCCAGGGCAACCTGAACAACGACATCGGCATGCCGCTGACCTTGCTCAGGCTGAATGCCGGGCATCGCTACGCCGTGATCGAGATGGGCATGAACCACACGGGAGAGATCGAATACCTCTCGCGCCTGGCAAACCCGGACGTGGCCCTCATCACCAATGCCTCCGGCGCGCACCTGGCCGGCCTAGGCTCCGTGGAGGGCGTGGCGCGCGCCAAGGGGGAAATATTCGCCGGACTCAAGCAGGGCGGCACGGCGGTGATCAACGCAGATGATGTCTACGAACCATTGTGGCGCAAGCTGGCCGAGGGCCATGCGGTGCTTGAATTTGGGATCAATGGATATCCCTCGGTCTACGGTAAATGGCAGGCGCAGGAGTTTGGCGCGCGGCTGGCGGTACTGACGCCGCACGGCGAATTTGCCGCCAGCCTGCAAGTGCCGGGCGTGCACAATGCGCGCAATGCGCTGGCGGCCACGGCAGCGGCGGTGGCGCTGGATGTCCCGCTGGAAAAAATCTCCGCGGGCCTGGAAAAATTCGGCGGAGTGGCGGGGCGTTTGCAGCGCAAAGCGGCCCGGCATGGGGCGGTGCTGATAGACGACACCTACAACGCCAACCCATCCTCCATGCGCGCGGCGCTTGAGGTGCTGGCGCAAGCAGCAGGCCGCCGCATTTTTGTGATGGGCGACATGGGCGAACTGGGAGAGGATGCGGCGCGCTACCACGCAGAGATCGGCGGGTTCGCGAGGCAGTCCGGCATACAGCACCTGTTGGCGCTGGGCGAGCTGAGCCGCGAGGCGGTACGCGAATTTGGCGCGGGTGCCCAGCATTTCGACGATGCCGAGAGCCTGTGCGCCGCGCTGGAAAGCGAGATGGACGCAGGCGTAACCGTGCTGGTCAAGGGGTCGCGCTTCATGAAGATGGAGCGTGTGGTCGCGAAGTGCACTGAAGGGGAAGAAACTTGCTGCTCGCATTGACACAATGGCTGGCGACAGCCACGGATATACGCACGTTCAACGTGTTCCATTACGTGACGCTGCGCGCGGTGCTGGCCGCAATGACCGCGCTGTTCTTCGGTTTCATCGTCGGTCCTGCGATGATCCGCAAGCTGGCCGCGATGAAAATCGGCCAGGCAGTTCGCACCGACGGCCCGCAGACCCACCTGGTGAAATCCGGCACGCCAACCATGGGAGGCGCCTTGATCCTGGCATCCGTGGCGGTGACTACCTTATTGTGGGGCGATCTGCATAACGACTATATCTGGGTGGTGCTGCTCACCACGTTGGGCGTGGGCGCCATCGGATGGGTGGATGATTACCGCAAAGTGGTGCATCGCAACCCAAAGGGGCTGTCGGCGGGCGCCAAGATGTTCTGGCAATCGCTGATCGCTTTGGCGGCAGGAATTTATCTCCTGAAGACCGCTAGCACGCCCGCGCACACCGAGCTGATCGTGCCGTTCTTCAAGTCCGTGGCGATCCCGCTGGGCGCGGTCGGCTTCATCGTGCTGACTTATCTGGTGATTGTCGGCAGCAGCAACGCGGTCAACCTGACCGACGGGCTGGATGGGCTGGCGATCATGCCGACCGTGCTGGTAGCCAGCGCGCTGGCGATCTTCGCCTATGTCGCCGGGCATGCCGTGTTCTCCAAATACCTGGGCGTGCCGCACATTCCTGGCGCAGACGAACTGGCGGTGTTTTGCGCGGCGATTGCGGGGGCGGGACTGTCGTTCCTGTGGTTCAACGCCTATCCCGCAGAGGTGTTCATGGGCGACGTCGGCGCGCTGGCGCTGGGCGGCGCGATCGGCTTCGTGGCGCTGGCGATCAAGACCGAGCTGTCGCTGCCGATCATCGGCGGGGTCTTCGTGGCCGAGGCGATCAGCG
>JBGPSQ010000168.1:0-6665 GCA_041490205.1 Gallionellaceae bacterium | reverse complement strand
TTCCCGGTCCTCTTTAAGGTCCTTCATCGCCGCCTTGCAGCCGTCGGAAAACTTGAAATCCTTGTTTGCCTTTTTGTACTTGTGCATGCATTTCAGCAGCCCCTTGCCCACCACCATGCCGGAACACCCGGTAGTCTTGGCATCCGCCTCGCAGGCCGAATTGATGGCGGCAGCATCCTCCTTGCCTTTACCCTGCCCGGCGGACTTGTTGTCCGCATAGGCGGACTGGATTCCGAAAGCGGTGATTAAAGCGGCGGCAAGTGCAATTTTCTTCGTCATGATTTTTTCTCCTCCATGTTCCATTGGTTGGTTATGCTAACGCAATCCGCAAGATTGCTCGTTCAGCCTGCCATATGCGAAGGCGGGAAGTCAAGAAATGGGAATTGAGCTGCATCGTCGCAGTTGGAATCAGATAAGATTAACCCGCCTGATTTGCCTGAATCAATCATCCAGGCGCTCACCGCTCCGCGTAGCCTTGTCTTCCCGGTATTCCCTGACGACATAAAACACGACAAGATCGATCACCAGGGCTGCCGCTACGGTTAGTTCGACCTTCAGGAAAATTTCGGGAGTCCATGGTGCAAACCACAGCTGGGAAATCGCAAGGATGATGCCCAGGACGAAAAGAACAATCCCGATTCCAATACCGGCTCTCATATTCAACCCTCAGTCTTGCGGACAATCACGGCGGTTCCGTAGCACAGCACCTCCGTCACGCCCCCCATGACTTCGGTCGCATCGTACTTCACGGCGATGATGGCATTTGCCCCGTTCTTTTCCGCTTGCGTGCGCATCAGGTCGAATGCATCCTTTCTGGCACGCTCGCACATGTTCGTATATATGGTGATGTTTCCGCCGACTATCGTCTGCAGGCCGCCCAAGAATGACCCCACCACTGAGCGGGATCGCACCACGATTCCCCGTACGACGCCAACATTTTGGACGATCTGGTGGCTTGGCAATTCAAAAGCTGTCGTTATCATTTTTGCATCCATATCAACTCCCCTTGTTTGGTTTAAATATCAGGACACTAAAAGCGGATTCATTGCGCATCTTCCTGTCCATGCCTGGCGAACAACAAATCCACATTGAAGTATTCAGCAGTCACGTCCAGCGCGGAAACCACGCCGTTGACGCTGCACCAGTCCTGCCATGCACGTTCTCCGCTGCGCGCATTGCCGGGGGCGCCGACCAGCTTGTACACCCTGCCGCTATGCGTGGTGGCGGTCATGGCCTCCGGGTCGAATTCCTTGATGCCGCTGGAGGCGCGCCCTGCGTCATTAGCGACATCATGGCCCCAGACATGGCGGCTGCGTTTCCCATTTTTGGAAACGACCTCCATCACCCGCCAGCGGCGCAGCGCGGGACTTTTAAAGCTATCTGGAACCTTGTTTATCGCCATTGCCCCCCTCCAGGCATTGATTTGAAATCTTTTGGCATGGCCGTGCTTGCTTGACGCAACTTATTGAAAAATGGAATCCCTTGTTTAATGGAACGCATAGAATGGGCCCATCGCCCGGTTCAATCTTAAAATCCTACACCCTCCGCAGGTTTTCATGCAAGAAGATGAGGATATTCCGGGTCAAACCTGTATACGGCAATTGTTATATTCTGAAGAAATCTATAAGCCATAATAAAATTGTGTATACTAAAAAAATCCAGGGCTCGGTGTTCCATCACCCCCCTGGAGATGAGCGGCATCTTTACCAACATCCAAAGGGGATTGTATATGCGTAGAAATAAACCGTGGCATGCTATTGTTTTGGGCTTGATGCTGGGCTTGGTTCCAGTGCTGGCGCTGGCGGGAGACAAGCCGACGCCGGAAGAAGTGAAAAAGGTGCTCGATTTTTATTACCATGGCAAAGGCATGGGAGCGGTTCTGGTGGAAGCCAAGATTTGCCGCGATGTGCAGCGCGATGGCGATGAAAAGAACGAATGCGCTGGCGACGTCTCCGGCCAAACCATCAAGAAAGGCGATAGCGTATATCTCTGGATGGCCTTCATGGCCCCCAATGGTGAGGAAGCACAGAACATCATCGTGCAGTACGAAGTAAACGGCGTGACCCGCTCGGTGAAAAATGCGACCGTAACAGGCGGTTTGCGCAGCCGCACCTGGCTGAAAACCACCTTCGACAAGGTCGGCACGTGGAAAATCAAGATCATCCATGACAACGGCTCCAGCGCCGACCAGCTCGGTACGCGCGATGTAACCGTGGAATAAGCAGCACCGGCCGGGAGAAACGAGCTATGCAGGAAATTTCCTGACCATGCGCCTTATGGTTTGCTCCCGGCCCTTCCTGGCACTGGTATTTTGCAGCACCCTCTTTTATTGCGAAGCCGCAATGGCCGACCCGCAATGCTCCTATTCGACATACAAATGGAATATCCACACACGCAAAGCCGTGGAACCGCGCAGGATCGCCAAACCGTATAGCGACCTGACCGCATCGGAGAAGGACGGCGAGACGGGCTGCACCGTGTGCGAAGAAGACCAGGTGGAACTTTCCTTCCCTGGACTTCGGCCATTCAAGGTATGCAAGCGCCTTGCGCCCGGCATTGAAAAAATCATCGCCGAACTGCAGCGGCAGCAAGCCCCGCTGCGGGACGTGGTAGGCTACCGTGTCGGCATGACGCGCGGCAACCCGGACAGCGCGGGCAACCGCACAGGATTCAGCAACCACTCGTTCGGCGTGGCGCTCGACATCAACACCGCGCAGAACGGCCTGTACGAAAATTGCATCAATTTCAACCCTGCCTGCCGCCTGATCAAGGGCGGGCCATGGAAGCCGGAACAGGAAGCGAGCCTGACCGCAAGTTCGCTGATCGTTCAGACATTCAAGCAAAACGGCTTCAAGTGGGGCGGCGAAATCGCCGGGTTGCAGAAGGATTTCATGCATTTCTCGCCCACCGGATATTAGGGCATCCATTCCGTTTGCCAGACAGCGAAGATCTTGAGGCCGTGAGTACCAGCATCCTGATAATTGAGGACGAAGCCGCCATCGCGGATGTCCTATCCTACGCCCTGCAGTCGGAAGGCTACCAGACGCGGCGTTGCACGCTGGGCGGCGAGGGTCTGGAACAACTGCGCAGCGGCCTGCATGAACTGGCCATCCTGGATGTGGGATTGCCGGACATGAGCGGATTCGAAGTCTGCCGCCAGGCGCGCAGTTTCACGGACATCCCGATCCTGTTCCTCACCGCGCGCTCGGAGGAAGTCGAGCGTATCGTGGGCCTGGAGATAGGCGCGGACGATTACGTCACCAAGCCTTTTTCGCCGCGCGAAGTCGTCGCCCGCGTGCGCGTCATTCTGAGGCGCAGGACGCAATCGCCAGCCGGCTCCGTTCCATCATGGTTCGAGGTGGATGCGGAAAGCTCGCGCATCCGCTTTTCCGGCAACCTGCTCGATCTCACGCGCTACGAATACCTGCTGCTGAAATTGCTGTTGCAGCACCCCGGTCAGATTTATTCGCGGGAGGTGCTGATGGATTCCATCTGGCGCGACGCCCTCGACACCTCGGATCGCACCGTGGACACCCATATCAAGACGCTGCGCGCCAAGCTCAAGGCGCTGCGCGCCGACCTCGACCCCATCGTGACCCATCGCGGCATGGGGTACAGCGTCATCAACAGTCCGGCCAAATGAACGGGCGCGGCCATCCATGAACGTTACCGGGCGCCTGCTGCTGGGGTACTTCCTGATCGTTGCGCTTGCCGCATGGTTCGTGCTCAATGTCTTCACGGAAGAAGTCAAACCCGGCGTGAGACAGACCATGGAAGAAACACTGGTGGACACTTCCCAGATACTGGCAGAGTTGGCTGCGGCCGACTTGAAATCGGGCAAGCTGAGCCATGGCCAGTTTGCCGAAGCGGTCGGGCGCTATCAGGAGCGCGAACCCCATGCCACCATCTGGGGAATCGGGAAGCATGAGGTGGACCTTCGCATCTATGTCACCGATGCCAAGGGGATTGTGCTCTACGATTCCGAAGGCGAGGCCCAGGGCCGCGATTATTCAAGCTGGAACGATGTATATCTCACATTGCAGGGAAAATACGGCGTGCGCAGCACGAAAGATGACCCCAATGACGAGCGTTCCGCCGTCATGTACGTGGCCGCGCCTGTGATGGATGGCGAGAAATTGATAGGCGTGCTCACCGCCGCCAAATCAACGGCCAGCGTGCAGCCCTTTATTGACCGCAGCCGCAGCCGCATCGCGCGCGCCGGTCTATGGCTGATGGGCGGCGCGCTGGTCATTGGCCTGCTGATCACCTGGTCGCTTTCGCACGCGATCGGCAAGTTGCGGCGTTATGCCAGGGACGTAAGCCTGGGGAACAATGCGCAGTTGCCTGAAATGAGCAGCGGAGAATTGGCGGAACTGGCAAAGGCGCTTGCCGAGATGCGCAAAAAACTGGATGGGCGGGAATATGTCGAAAACTACGTCCATCATTTGGCGCATGAAATGCGCAGCCCGCTGACGGCACTCATCGGCTCGGCGGAGCTCCTCGACGAGAACCTGCCGCAACAGGAACGCGCCATGTTCACCGCGAACATCCGCGAGCAGAGCCTGCACCTGAAGGACATGATAGACAAGCTGCTTGCACTGGCCAAACTGGAGCATCGCAGCGGCCTGGAAGAAGCCGTGCCCGTCAACCTGGGCGATCTGGCGAACCAGGTCATTGCCGACCACGCCATCCGCATGAAGCAGCGCAGCATCACCTGCCGCAGCCAGCTTGCACCCGACGCCATTACAACCGGCGAACCGTTCCTGCTGCGCCAGGCCATCGCCAACCTGCTGGACAATGCCATCGATTTTTCGCCCGATCATGGCACGATAGAAATAAGGCTGGAATCGGTCACAGGTCAGCATGTTCTTTCCGTGCAGGACCAGGGCTCCGGCATCCCTGACTACGCCATGCCCCGCGTCTTCGAACGTTTCTATTCCCTCGCCCGCCCCGGCACGCAGCGCAAGAGCACCGGGCTCGGCCTGCCTTTCGTGAAGGAAGCCGCCCTGCTGCATGGCGGCAGCATCACCCTGGAGAATTCCCCGCAAGGCGGCACGCTTGCCAGGCTCATGCTGCCTGCCGCCTGACCTGCTGCCCGGCCTGCCACACATTCAGCACACATAGCCCCATCGTCCGCACACACAGCGGCGGCAACATGCAATCTCCATTCATACGAGGAGAAAGACATGAGCCGCTATCCGCTGCTTTCCAAAACCCTGATGATCTGCCTGATGGCGTTGCTGTTGCTGATTCCGCTGAACATGATCGAAAGCAAGATCAGCGAGCGCCAGGGCCTGCAGCATGGGGTGCAGCAGGACATCGCACGCAGCTCTGCCGGGCCGCAAACCATAGATGGCCCCTATCTGGTGCTCAAATACCGCCTGCGCATGCACAAGACCACCAAGGACGAAGACGGCAACGTAAAGGTCACCACCACGGAATCCCTGCCGCTGGAAAAGGTCATCTCGCCGCACAGCCTGAAGATCGACGGCAGCACCGGCGTGGAAACCAGAAATCGCGGCATCTACCAGGCACGGCTGTTCAACCTGCAAAGCACGATCAATGGCGACTTTGCCGTGCCGGTGGGTTACGGCATCAATAAACCGGCGAATGAGATCATCCCCGAAGCCGCCTATTTTGTAATGGGCGTGAGCGATTCGCGCGGCATCCTCAATGTCCCCACTCTCACGCTTAATGGCACCAAGCTGGAATTTTCCCCTGGCTCAGTCAGCCCGCTCTCCGGCAACGGCATCCACGTCCAACTGCGGGCGCTTGAGTTCGACCATGCGCATAATCTCCAATTCGAGTTTCCATTCAATCTGCAGGGCATGACCTCGCTTGCGGTCGTGCCAGCCGGAAACAGCACGGAAATGTCACTGAAGTCGGCATGGCCGCATCCATCATTCGGCGGCGACTTCCTGCCGCGCAAGCGCGACGTGAGCGCCAGTGGTTTCACGGCACAATGGTTAGTGACCAATCTGGCGCGCAATACTGCCGCCAGTGATGGGGCCATCAAACCCGGGGCACCCGAGTCGTTCTCCGTGGATTTCATCGACCCGGTAAACGTTTACCTGATGTCGGAACGGGCAGTCAAATACGGCGTGATGTTCGTCGTGCTGGTATTCACCTCGTTCTTCATGTTCGAGATCATGCGCGGCCTGCGCATCCATCCGCTGCAATACATGCTGGTCGGCCTCGCCATGGCCATGTTCTTCCTGCTCATCATCAGCCTTTCCGAACACATCCCATTCGCGCTGGCATACGCGATCTCAGGCGCGGCTTGCGTGGTGCTGATCGGCGCATATCTGGCCGGGATGCTCAGGAACAGGAGGCTGGCGTTTGGATTCTCCGGCGGCATCGGCCTGCTGTATGCCGTGCTGTATGGCGTGCTGAAATCGGAAGACAACGCACTGCTGATGGGGACGGCGATCATGTTCACGGCGCTTGCCGTCGTGATGATGCTGACCCGCCACATGGACTGGTACCAGCTTGGTAAGGAAACCGTCAATTCAGCCGGATAAAAAGCCGAGGCCAACGCCCTGCCCTTGATGCAAGTCTCCAGGGGTGGGGTGGAGACCCAGCCCTTTTAGCCGCCATTCATTTGTGTGAATTTGTCAGGAGATAATAGACATGAATATCCTGGATACAATCTTCTCCCATTATTT
>JBGPSQ010000167.1:0-6673 GCA_041490205.1 Gallionellaceae bacterium | reverse complement strand
GGCGACATTCAAGTTAGCGCCCTTTTTGATCAGCAGCGCTGCAATTTCCTTCAGGTTGCGCGCGGCGGCAAAATGCAGCGGCGTGTTGCCCAGCTCGTTGGCGGCATTGACATCGGCCCCGTGCCCCACCAGCAATTTCACCGCCTCGGAATTGTTGGCCAGCACAGCGCGGAACAACGGTGTATTTCCCCATTCGGTAACCGCATTGGTCTGCGCCCCATTTTCCAGCAGGTATTTCACCATTTTCATGTTACCGAGTTCCACTGCCCGATGCAGGAGGGTGTTGCCCGTTGCATCTTTCACGCTGGCATCGGCGCCCTTTGCCAGCAAATAATTCAGAAATCCATAATCCTTCTGCTTTTGTCCGGGCGTTTGTTCGGGATAGATATACCATTCCGCATAGGCACGGAACAGGATGCTGGCATGCGCCCTCATTTCCGTGTCTTCCGCAAACACTTTATTGATCAGGGACTGGTCCGGCAATTGATCCAGGCTTGAGAATCCCGGCAACCATCCAGCTATTTCGCCATAGGGAATTTTGTCGGCGCGGCGCATCATCATAGACAACAGCTGCTTGTCCTTGCACATGATGGCCTTGGCAAAGGCTGAGCCCGCGATCTTCACCAGTGCAGCTCCCGCGCGCGGCTTGACGATCGCCTGGTAGGCAAGATTCGTCGCGGGTGTGCAGCCCATCTGCCTGACCTGATAATCACCCCCCCCCCCGTACAAATGACGTGCCTGGATCGCCGCACCCTTTTTTAATACAAGATTGATGATGTCGCTTTGTCCGGCGTTGAGAGCAAGGGAAAGGGAATTATTGAGCGGCCTACCTTCCTCATCACTCTGGCCTTCCGAATCATCGATGCTTGCCCCGCCATTCAGCAATTCCTCGACCACTCCGGCGTGTCCCTCCGATATTGCAAGATCCATGGGTGTCTGTCCCAGTATGTTTTGCTCCACGACTTTCGCGTGATGTTTGATCAGCATTTCAACAACCTTGCGCTGCCCGGCGGCTGCCGCCAGATGCAAGGGCGTGTTGCCTTGTTGGTCGGTGAAGTCTTTTTCCGCTCCTGCATTTAGCAAATCCTCGACCGTCGCGACGCGCCCTTCCTGTACCGCCATATGTAGCGGCGTATTCCCCTCCTTGTTTGTAGCATCAATGAGCGCCTTTTCCTTCAGGAGAAGCTCTACTGCCTTGCGCCGCCCCTTTGCGGCGGCGATATGCAAGGGAGTGTTGCCATTGCTGTCCACGGACGAGATGTTGGCATGGTGTGCTATCAGCATTTGGGTGATTTCCAGGTTGCCGATCTCCACCGACCGGTGCAACAGCGTATAACCCGCGCCATCCACCTCGTTGACATTCGCCCCTTTTTCCACCAATTGCCGTGCCGTGGCCACATCTTCTTTTTGTATGGCGTCGCCAAGCGGACTGGCCAGCGCAAGGCCGGACTCAATGCAAATTACACAACCCAAAAACATTACAAGAAATTTTGTTCTCATCATTTCTCCTGTTTGTTTTCTTCCGGCCACGCTCACCTGCGGCTCACAGCGCTACAGTTCCATTCGGTACAAATGTGAACCCACCCCCACTCCCCCTGGGATGAACGGCGTGGCATTCAGCGCCTCGTTCAGTGTCAGTAGATTCTTTGCCTGCGCGGACGACACCAGCAGCTTGTCCAGCACTTTTGAATACGCCAGCCCCCTGGGTTCGCCCACAATGGCCTGGCCCATGAACTTCCCGGTGCGGTAATTCCACGCCTGCACCCTGGAAGCGTTCGGGAGCGTGGCGACCACCCGCGCACTCTGTTCGTCAAGATATAGACTGAGCGCCTCTCCCAGCAGGCGTTCCGCCACAGCGCCCGCCATATCGAATTCCCGCACCGTCCCTTCCGGGTGTATCACCGCCAACAGCGGTTGCGAGCCGTCCTGCTTACTATCGTATGAGCCTGCCAGCACCCTGTATCCGTCGGCAGATTGCGCAAGGTGTGCGTAACCGAATTTCCGGGTCTCGATAAACTGTTGCTTCAGGCATTTCCCGGATTCCGCATCCAGCCAGGCCAGTGAGCTGAAATTTTCAGGGTGCGCATCCGCCTTGGCGCTCTTGCGGCTGTTCACGACCAAGAGCGTATTTGCCCCGGACAGCCATTGGCAATCATGCGGGAAGGCGCCATGGGTTTCGATTTCGTTGACGACTGCGTGGCTGGTGCTTTCCATGACCGCCAGCAAACCACGCCCGCCCCCGTCATCCATCTGGGTGGCATAGATGTATTTTCCGGAGTGCGCACCATGCCCGAAAAAGCGCCTGCCGGCAGGCGCCTCGGTCACCCGGATCAGGCTCAAGGCCGCTATGTCTATTTCCGCGATGTGCCGTCCCCACTTTTCGAAGACTACCACCCGGTTCGGCGCAGCCGGATTGGCCTCAAAGGAATGCGGGAAAAAGGGCATTGGAATTTCCTGGATTTCGCCGCGCTCCGGTCGGAATATTTTTACAGCACCCGGCCTAGAGGAATAGGGCGCTGATCCCAGCAGCGTTTCACCCCCGCGCTGGCCATCGCCGATCAGGAAGCATTCTTTTGAAGCACGTTTGTCCGCCGCCAGCGCCAGAGAAGGTGATAATAGGGTTGCCGCTGCCGCGGCTGCGGAAATTTCCAGGAAACGCCTGCGTGAAACCATTTCGCCACCCCCCGTTCAATTTGACGAGAATCAGTTATTTTTTACGCCTTATTGGCTGGCGCTATAATCGGGACGCAGCCAGTACATTAACCATGCCTTGCGTGCCACGGATGGCCTGGAACAAGGAACAGGTGCGCATATTCTACTTCATAGAAGGGTTAACATCATGAACGATCAAGCCAAGCTGCCGCCTTCGCTGTTGCCGGAACAATGGAATTCCAAGGAGGCATGGCGCGTGTTCGGCATTATGTCAGAATTCGTGTCCGCCACCGACCGCTTGAATGTCATCAAGCCCGCGGTCAGCATTTTCGGCAGCGCTCGCACGCCGCCCAGCCACCCCTATTACAAGCTGACGGAAGAAATCTCCCGCCTGCTTTCCGATGCCGGGTTTTCGGTCATTTCCGGCGGCGGGCCCGGCATCATGGAGGCCGCGAACAAGGGCGCGTTCTACGGCAAATCGCCCAGCGTGGGGCTGAATATCCAGTTGCCGCACGAACAGCACACAAATTCGTACCAGAACATCAGCCAGACGTTCCAGCATTTTTTCGCGCGCAAGGTGATGTTCGTGAAATTTGCCAACGCCTATGTGGTCATGCCCGGCGGTTTTGGCACGTTGGACGAGTTGATGGAGGCGCTGACGCTGGTACAGACCGGCAAGACCCGGCGCATTCCCATCATTCTGGTATGCAGCGATTTCTGGAAGGGCATGGTGGACTGGTTCAAGACCACGCTGCTCGACGAGGGCATGATCAGCCCGGAAGACATGGACTTGATCCAGTTGATAGACGAGCCGCAAGCCGTGGTGAATTCTATATTCAAGCATTACGAAACCAGGGGCTTCGAGCTTTCTGCGGCTGAACAAGAGATGCAATTAAACCTGTAACAATTTCCCTGCTGCGCCCCGCTTGAAATCCCCGGACGGGGCGCGCGCTTTGCTATACTCGCAATTCGCTTTGTTCAACCGCAACCACGAGGAATACATGAAACGCTTTTTTCTGTTATTGACCGTCTTCCTGACCTGCCTGAGCTTCCTTGCCGCCCCTGCCGAGGCCAAGCGCTTCGGCGGCGGCAGCAGCATGGGCAAGCAACGCTCCGTCAGCCCGCAACAAACTCAGCAGGCCGCCCCGGCCAAACCGGGCACGCCTGCCCCCGCTGCCCCTGCCGGAAACCGGTGGCTGGGACCGCTGGCTGGCTTGGCAGCGGGAATTGGCTTGGCCGCACTCTTTTCCAGCCTGGGCTTGGGCGAGGGCATGGGGATGTTGCTGACCATCCTCCTTGGCGGAGTGCTGCTGATGTTCCTGATTTCCATGTTCCGCAAAAAATCCGAACATGCCACGCAATATGCAGGAGCGGGCGCTCCCTATCGCCAACCGGAACCCGTGCAGCAGTCCCTGTCCGGCAGCTCCGCACCCGCGAGCAATATCCCGGCGGATTTCCCGGTTGAGGCTTTCCTGCGCAGCGCCAAGACCTCTTTCATCCGCTTGCAGGCCGCGAACGACCGCAAGGACCTGGACGACATCCGCGAGTACACCACGCCGGAAATGTTTGCCGAAATTTCCATGCAGTTGCGCGAGCGCGACAATACGCCGCAGCGCACCGATGTCCTGTCGCTGAACACCGAGCTGCTGGAAGTGGCGAACGAGGGCGACTACGCCATCGCCAGCGTGCGCATGACCGCCCAACTGCGCGAAAACAACGCCACGACCGAGAATGTTGACGAAGTCTGGCACGTGCAGAAGAATTTGCGAGATGACAAGGCCGTGTGGCTGCTTGCAGGCATTCAGCAGGTCGCATAAAGCCATGTTGCGCCAGCCGTCTGTTGCAATGCTCAACCACCTGCTTGCGCAGAGCGGATGGGCCCTGCAACGCTTGGCGCCCTTCAGTGGTAAAACGGCGCGCTTCAACCTGCTGCCGTTTTCCCTTGCCTGCACCATCCAGCAGGACGGCACGCTGCGTGCGGCGGAGCACGATGCCAGCGCGGATGCCACCTGCACCATCGCGCCTTCCCTGTTGCCGCGCCTGGCGCTGCAGGACGAGTCCGCACTCGAGCTGATCGAGCGTTCCGGCGATGCGGCGCTGGTCGAGGAAATTTTTTTTCTTGCGCGCAACCTGCGCTGGGACGCGGCGGAAGACCTTAGCCCTTTCACCGGCGACATCGCCGCCGAGCGCATCGTCAAATTTGCGGAAGGCGCGCACCGCCAAGTTCGCGGCACCGCGCTCAACCTTGCCCAGGCGCTGGCGGAATACTGGACAGAGGAGCGTCCGCTGGTTTCCACACCGCGCCAAATCGCGTCTTTTAGCCAAGGCGTGACGCGGCTTCAAAATTCGATTGAAGCCTTGGAAAAACGGATAAATCTATTGTCGAAGGCAGGGTAATGCGCCTGCTCCGCCTGCTGAAAATCATTTTCGTGGTATTGCGCTTCGGGCTGGACGAGTTCCTGCTCGCGCACCGGCGCACGCGCTGGATACGCACGCCGCTCAACCTGCTGCTTTTTTTCCGCGACACGCGCACGCCGCGCGCCGAGCGGTTGCGCCGCGCGCTGGAAAGCCTGGGGCCGATATTCGTGAAATTCGGCCAAGTACTTTCCACGCGGCGCGATTTGCTTCCGGCGGACATCGCAGATGAACTGGCTAGGCTGCAAGACCAGGTGCCGCCTTTCCCCTCGCAGCAAGCCATCGCTCTGCTGGAACGCATTTACCGGAAGAAGCTGCACGAGGTATTCCAAAGCTTCGAAGAAACGCCGGTGGCCAGCGCTTCGGTGGCGCAGGTGCATTTTGCGGTGCTGCCCCCCGGAGGCCCCCATGGCGGGCATGAGGTTGCTGTAAAGATCCTGCGCCCCGGAATTGAATCAGTGATCGAACATGATGTGGCACTGCTCGAAGTCTGCGCAGGACTGATGGAGCGCTGGTGGGAAGATGGCAAGCGCCTGAAACCGCGCGAGGTGGTGGCAGAGTTTGACAAGCACTTGCACGAAGAACTCGACCTGATGCGCGAGGCCGCCAATGCCAGCCAGCTCCGGCGCAATTTCGCCGGCTCGCAGTTGTTGCGCGTGCCGGAAGTCTATTGGGATTGGTGCGACACCGAGGTGATGGTGATGGAGCGCATGGAAGGCATTCCGGTCAGCCAGATTGCCGAGTTGCGCGCGGCGGGCATAGACCTGAAAGCGCTGGCGGAACACGGCGTGGAAATTTTCTACACCCAGGTTTTCCGCGATGGCTTTTTTCATGCCGACATGCACCCCGGCAATGTGCAGGTGGCGCGGGATGGGTGCTACATTGCGCTCGATTTCGGCATCATGGGCACGCTCACCGATACCGACAAACACTATCTTGCGCAGAATTTCATCGCCTTTTTCCGCCGCGACTACAAGCGCGTGGCCGAGGTGCATATCGAATCGGGCTGGGCGCCGAAGGAAACCCGCGTTGATGAGCTGGAGTCCGCCATCCGCTCGGTCTGCGAGCCGATTTTCGACAGGCCGCTGCGCGAAATCTCGTTTGGCCGGATATTGCTGCGACTGTTCCAGGTCTCACGCCGTTTCGGCATCGAAATCCAGCCGCAACTGGTGCTGCTGCAGAAGACCCTGCTCAACGTGGAGGGGCTGGGGCGGCAGCTTTATCCCGAACTTGATTTGTGGAAAACAGCCAAGCCTTGGCTGGAACGCTGGATGGCCGAGCAGGTCGGCTGGCGCGGCTTCCTGAAAGCGCTCAAGGCCGAAGCTCCGCATTACGCCACGCTGCTGCCGCAATTGCCGCGCCTGATACATGAGCGCCTGATGGCGCTCGACGCGGGGAAGATCGAGATGTTGATGGTGGAACTGCTGAAGCAGCAGCGGCAGCGCAACCAGTGGCTGCTAATCATCGCCCTGACTGCCGTTGCGGCTGCCGCAATGTTCCTGTACCGCTTGATCTGATTCGGGCATCGGCGCATTCACTCCAAAGCTTTCACCCAGCAGGGCTGCGCTTAAAACTTCGGCCATGCGCCTGGAGCGCAAGTTGACAG
>JBGPSQ010000166.1:0-6688 GCA_041490205.1 Gallionellaceae bacterium | reverse complement strand
GCCGCGCTCGATATGCAATTCCTGCGCCACCCCCTGCTGCATCATTGCAACCCGTGTTTCTTGCGGCGTGACATTGATCAGTATCTCGTTCATGGTACTGGGTATCCTGACATTTGCAGCAATTCTACCGTTTCCGCCAGCGGAAGTCCCACTACCCCGGAATAACTACCCTCGATGCGTTGCACGAACGCCCCGGCATGCCCCTGTATCCCATAGGAACCGGCCTTGTCATGCGGTTCACTGGTAAGCACGTAGCGGCGGATGCGCTCCTCGCTGAGCGTGACGAAGGTGACCGCCGTTTCGCTTAGGCGCACTTCGATCTTGTCATTGAAGGCGATGGCCACTGCACTCAACACCCGGTGTTCCCTGCCGGAAAGCAGGCGCAGCATGGAGGCGGCTTCTTCGCGGTCGGCTGGCTTGCCGAGAACTTTTCCATCCAGTGTCACAGTGGTATCGGCCGCCAGTACCGGGAATGACGGAAGATTGCGAAACCGGAGCACGGCCAACCCGGAGTGGGCCTTGGCCTGGCAAATGCGCATGACATAATCATCCGGCGGTTCATTGTCATGGGGTGTTTCATCCACATCCGCTTTGCGGCGCGGGTCGGTGCGCAACAGCAACACCTCGAAGTTGACCCCGATTTGTTTCAGCAAATCGCGGCGGCGGGGACTTTGCGAGGCAAGGTAGATGCGCGGATGGGCAATCATTGGGTTGTCTTTTAGAAAAGCATACTAGCCACAGATCAACACGGATAGCCACGGATTAGGCCAGAGTAACATACGCAGGCGGCGTGCAATTTCTCCTGGGGCGTTGTTCGTTCTTTTATCCGTGAACATCAGTGTTAATCCGTAGCTAAATATGGTCACTCTCTGTGGTAAGGATGATTATGCAGCAGACTATGGGCGCGGTACAACTGCTCGGCCAGCAGCACGCGCACCATGGCGTGCGGCAACGTCATGGCAGACAGCGCCAGCAGTTGTTGCGCACCTTTTTTTACCGAATCATGGAGGCCCTCCGCCCCGCCGATGATGAAAGCCACGTCACGCCCCTCCCCCATCCATTGCCCCATTTTGCTGGCAAGCTGGCGCGTGGTCCAGGAAGCGCCGCGCTCATCCAGCGCGATGCGCAGGCAGCCTGCTGGTAGTGCGGCCAGAATACGCTGCGCCTCCGATTCCATGATTTGCTGAGGAGTCTTGCCGCTGGTGCGCGGCTCGGGTTTCAACTCCACCAACTCGATTTTCGCTTCGCGCGGCATACGCTTGGCGTATTCAATGAATCCTGCCGTGATCCACTCGGGAACTTTATGGCCAACCGACAGGATGAGAAATTTCATTTTCCCTTGTGAGGCAATTTGCCTTTTGGATTATTTCGCCTTGTGCCCGATGCTGCGCGGCAGGTGCTGCATGCTCCACAGCTCCTCCAGATTATAGTAAGCACGCACGGCGGGTTGCATGATATGCACCACCACCTCGCCCATGTCCACCAGTATCCATTCGCCAGTGGCTTCGCCCTCCACGCCCACCACGTCTTCGCCGTGCAACCTGAGCTGATCCACCACGTTATCGGCCAGCGCCTTGGTCTGGCGAGTGGATTGCGCACTGGCGATAACCATGCGTTCAAACAGCGAACTGTATTTGCTGGTATCGAGCACGGTAATGTCGTTAGCCTTGATATCTTCCAGCGCGGCTACTACGGCCTGGGTCTTTTCTTCAATGGTCAGCATCGTAAAGTTCATGAGTGAGAATGTAATCGGCCACAGCATCGGGCAGCAGATAGCGGATGCTCCTGCCAACCATGCAGCGGCCGCGGATGCCGGTGGCGGAAATTTCCAGGGCGGGCATGTCTATCACCAGGATTGCTCCCGCAGGCGTTTCCCCTAGCGCGCGCTCCCCCGGCGCCAGGCGCGCCCGGTATTCCGCAAGCAGTCCGGCATCGGCCTGGTTCATTGCATTTCCCAAAGGCAGCCCGCCCGCCCGTTGCATGACGACAATGTGCGCCAGCCCGAACAATTTCTTCCATTCGTGCCAGGTATGCAACTGCAAAAATGCGTCGCCGCCCATCAGCAGGGCCAGCGGCTGTTGGCTGCCCAGTTCGGCGCGCAGGGAAGCCAGTGTATTGACGGTATAACACGGAGTGTTCAAGTGGATTTCACGCTCATCCAGGACGAATGCCGCATTGCCCTGCAATGCCAGTTTCGCCATGGACAGGCGATGCCCGGCGCTGGCAAACGGTGGGGTGCGGTGCGGCGGCGTACCGGCTGGGATAAAGCGCACGGCGGCCAGCCCGCACTGCTCCAGCGCTTCCTGCGCCAGGCGCAAGTGGCCGTGGTGGATGGGGTCGAAAGTGCCGCCGAGGATGCCGATGGGTGTGATGCTCACTATCCACGTAAAGGGGAATTGTTCATTATGTGCAATTTTCCCATGCGCATCACATGCAGGCAACAAGTTTCGTGCGGCAAAGATGCGCGAGCGAAGTGGTTTTGTCACACAACAATCTGCGCTGGCATTGATGCGGTAAACATGCTCGGAGGTCAACAGTGATAGCGGTTTTGCTCAACCACCCCAGCAGCCGGGAATCACCTTTATAGCGAGTTTTCAGCATATATCCGCAAAAATGGCTTCCACGATCAATGTCGGCATGATTGCCGGTGTCCCTGGCTTGGGGTTAAGAAGTTGTTTGATATACTTTATATATTAGTGGCGGGGATGAACTGAAATATTATGGGCGGAACAATGGGCAACGACCTGGGTGAGTTGAAGAGAATATCCCGTGAAATCATCAATCCGGACAAAACACTGGCAGACCTGATCCCCGAAGCGCAGGCGTTGAGGGATTTGTTCGAGCGGAAGGCGCGGTTTTGCATAGACCACAGCCGCGACCTTGCGGCGGGTGAATCCCGCCTGGACAGCGGCCTTGCCATCTCTCCCACCCTTGCGGCCATGTGCATACGGGAGCTGTTCAGGACGACCGCATTTATCAGGGGGCTAGGCGAGGCGATAGGCGATGCCATGCGTCCCGAGCGCCCGGTCCGCGTTCTGTATGCGGGTTGCGGGCCTTATGCCTCGCTGGCGGTTCCGCTGATGGCGGCGTTGACCCGCGAGCAAGTCAGGTTCACGCTGCTGGACATACACCAGGATTGCCTGGACCAGGCGCTGGCTCTGATAGAATCATTCGGCCTCAGCCATTATGTGGACGGCAGCGTGTGCGCCGACGCGACGCGCTACCGCATACCCGGGGACGACAAACCCGACGTGATCGTCAGCGAGACCATGGCGGTATGCCTGCACAATGAACCCCAGGTCAGCATAGCCAGGCATCTATTGGCACAAGCGCCCGATGCGCGGATAGTGCCGCAGTCGGTCAGCGTGGAGGTGTGCATGCTGGATTTATCCAGGGAGCATGTCATCATGCCCGCCGGTTTTGAAGGCGAATTTCCGCAGCCCGCGCGGGACAGGATATATCTGGGAAAGATATTCGAACTGGACGCCGCCAATATCCTTAGCTGGGAAGGGCTTCAAGGCGACCGCCTGCCCGCAGGCCGGGTGCAAATTCCCGCCCAGCCTGAAAGCCGCTACCAGCCATACCTGCTGACCCGGATCGAGGTTTACGGCGAAAACCGTTTACAGGATTACGATTGCAGCCTGACCCCACCCCAACCGCTGCGCGGGAAGATCGAAGGAGGCGATACGCTACAGTTCCATTACCGCTTGGGGAGCAACCCGCAGATATGCCATGAAGCCGTTGCGCCATGAAGCAATGCAATCTGCAAAGTGCGGCGCGCTATCCTGGCAGGGAGGGTGATGATGCGCCGGAGATTGCTGAGCAGGCAGAGGTTTGAAGCCAATTGATTGATGTTTCCAAAATGCCTGAAGACCAACTCTCGTAGCGTGCTCCCTCACCCTCGGTCCCTCTCCCGGCGGGAGAGGGATGCAAAGCCCTTCTCCCTCCGGGAGAAGGGTTGGGATGAGGGAACGCTCGTGTCATGATTTACGGAAACCTCAATAGGCCGCGACCGGGTAACTGGTCGCGGTTATGCCAATTGCATGCACAACAATGTCCGCTATAGTTGTGGTAGCGGCTGAAGCAAGTTACATTATGCTTTGACCGTAAAGTCCCAGGTGCTGACATAGTGTTTTGCAGGTTCAATGTATGCTTGGCGACGATTAGCAGACTAACTCACCTCATCGTAAGCTTGGGAAGCTTCTGCTCTCCCATTGAGCTACACCCGCGAGGGTTGTGATTTTACGTGGGTTGTTAGCAATACTCAAATAACAGTTCTTCGACAGTGATGCGAGTACTGTGCCTAACTGTTGTTTTGACCGTGTCGTGATTGCTCTTCACAGCTAATTATAATGCAGCCAACAGCATTTCGATGCTGATAGTCAAAACAATTCGGCTCCGGTACATTTCATTTACTCTGTTGTGTCGATTGCTTTGGCTTATTCGGATAAATGAGCAAAAAATATAAAAATAAGACCTGCGTCTATTGTGTAACACCGAAGTCGTCTGAGGATGGCGACCATGTTATTTCCAAAGAGTTCTTTCTTCCCGATAAACGAGCAAACCTTCCAAAGGTGCCTGCGTGTAAGGCATGTAATAACGCGAAATCGCAGCTTGAGCATTACCTGACGGCGGTGATGCCATTCGCCGGGAGACATGCGGACTCGAGTAGCAACTTAGCCTTAATGGTTCCCCCAAGGTTGGCAATGAATAATAAATTGTATACTGCACTGGCTCAAGGAGCTGATAATATTTTCACCTCGCGTAATGGCGAACCATGGTCGATGGAGATGACAATTCCATTTGATGGCAGTCAGCTCACCACGCTTTTTGAGTACATCACAAGAGGACTCGCGTATTACCACTGGCAGATTTATCTGCCATCTGACCATCTTGTGAAGGCAGTGTTTTTGACTGGCGCAATCCGTGAAAATTTCGAGGGGTTTCTCGCACATTCCCGAGTCCGAGTGCGAGGCGATCTCGGAGAGGGTGTCTTCGTTTATGAGGGTATTCAGGCCGAAGAGTGCGACGAACTGACCGTTTGGCGCATGTCGCTATATGGTGCACAAATAACGGGAGACCCAAGGGCTCCCACGAAGCGGTGTTCAGAAGCTTATGTTCTGACCGCCCCAAAACGTATGCCTGCAGCAATGAAACTGCTTGAGTTTTTGACATCTTGAGATAAACGAGCGAATTTATCACTTCAGGCGCGAAATCCTGCACTGTCGGAGTTATTCACCAGCTTGCAAGAAGTAAGGAATCATTCAAAGAAATTGCTGGAAATTATCAGTCAACTTAAGGTTTGGAATACAGGAGGCATAATTATGGAATTAGTTCTTGTCCTAATATTCGTATGGTTCATTGGCTGTCTGTTTACCATTGGCATGAATAATTTTGTTGAGACGGTGACGTCTGTACGAGCCAATGGTAGATATTCCAAGCAGAACCAAATTGCTATGAGTGTTCTCATGATATTCATTTGGCCATATTTTGCTGGCTATATAATGGCAGACTTAATTGATGCTATGCGAAAGAAAGATTAGGTCATACCGCCGCGCGAGAGCACGGTAGGTTGGGCTGAATGAAATGAAGCCCAACATTTCCAGCAAGCGTAGCCTGGATGAAATGCAATGGAATCCGGGATGGTTGTGCATTGCGACGTTCCCCGGATTCCGCTTCGCTGCATCCGGGCTACACGGAACAAGCTGCCCGCTTTTGCGAAACCATAATATCTGCAAAGCACTGACTGGAAGTAACCGGGCGAAAGGCTAAAGGTCTGTCATGGCGAGCCCGCGCAGATGCGCTGAGGCACGAAGCGCATCAGTTGCGAAGCGCATGTACTCGAACGATGCGCCTCCTGCGTCGGCACATCCTGCATTTGCTATGCCATGAAGTCGGTGCGCGATGAGGGGAGCGGGCATGACAGAGAATGCATCCCCGCCATGCCCGTCAGTCTGATTTACAGCGCCAGCTTGCCCGCATCCGCCAGCACTTGCACCAGCGCGGTGGTGAAGCGCGCGCCCGCCGCGCCATCGATCACACGGTGGTCGTAGGAGAGCGACAGCGGCAGCATGAGGCGCGGCTCGAACTTGTCTGTCTTCCACACCGGCTTCATGTTGGCGCGCGAGACGCCGAGGATGGCGACTTCGGGCGCGTTGATGATGGGCGTGAAGAACGAGCCGCCGATGCCGCCCAGGCTGGAGATGGTGAAACAGCCGCCCTGCATCTCGGCAGCGGAAACCTTCTTGTCACGGGCGCGAGCGCTGATTTCTCCGAGTTCCTTGGCGAGTTGCACGATGCCTTTCTGGTTCACATCGCGCAGCACCGGCACCACTAAACCATCGGGTGTATCCACCGCCACGCCGATGTGAAAATATTTTTTCAGGATCAGGGTCTCGCCGCCTGCATCCAGCGAGGCGTTGAAATCAGGCTGTTGCTGCAAGACTTCCACCACAGCCTTGAGCATGAAGGCCAGCGGCGTTATCTTGATGCCCTGCGCCGCGTATTCAGCGGAGAGCTTCTTGCGCAAGGCTTCCATCTCGGTGATGTCGGCTTCGTCGTGCTGGGTGATGTGGGGAATGGAAACCCAGTTGCGGTGCAGATAAGAACCGGAAAGCTTCTTGATGCGCGACAGCGGTTTGTTCTCGATTGGGCCGAACTTGGCGAAATCCACCTGCGGCCATTCCGG